>NZ_DLGY01000022.1:0-29562 GCF_002482945.1 Flavobacterium sp. UBA7682 | reverse complement strand
CTTGATTGATTTGACTACAGAGAGTCAATCATCAGTAAGTATCAAGGTTTATGATATGGTTGGAAGATTAGTAGAATCACATGAGTCAAAAGCCTCTAACTTAAGTTCTTTCCCAATAGGAGATAGATACCCAAGTGGCGTTTACAATGTGGTTGTTACTCAAGATGAAGAGGTGAAAACCCTTCGAGTGATTAAAAGATAAGATAATTACAAATTACGAGATACTAAGCATTAAGTAAAGCGTATTAAGATTTTTAAATCCCTGTCTCGGTAAACGAGATGGGGATTTTTTTTGATAAAAAAGAGTGTAAAGTTAGCTAACGGTTTTTATTAAGGATTGGGTTTTCTTATCCTTTTCTAGATTGCCTTCAGTTGTTTGAAGTCCTTTGATAAGCTCAGGATGACATCTTCTTTTAGCCGATTGGCTTTGTCATTTTCTCGCAAAGATGCAAATATTTATACAATTTTTTTTATTTGAATTGGCTCTAGTTCGCAATAGTTTACAATGAGTTATAGGGATTAGCTGCGCTGTTCCCAGAGGGAGAACCTTGCAAAGGAAAACCCTAATGCCTTTTTCAAAGGCATTGGTTTTTTATTTTAAAGCAGCTTACACACGAGCGAAGCGACTGCCGAAGGAAAAGCGAGCTTTTGACAGGATTACCTTCGGTGAGCCCTGAAGGGGAACCTAGCAAAATTTGATATTAAGAGGAGGAAGCCCGGTGGGCTTCAGGTACACGAACTTTAGTTCGTAATAAATCTCGGGATTAGCTTCGCTGTTCCCAAGAGAGGTACCTGAGCAAAGATAAACCCTAATGCCTTTTTCGAAGCCGTCGGTTTTTTATTTCACAGCCACTTACACACGAGCGAAGCGACTGCCGAAGGAAAAGCGAGCTTTTGACGCGGCCATGAAATAAAAAACCCGAAACTTTCGTTTCGGGTTTTCCTTTGCATTTGATATTAAGAGGAGGAAGCCCGGTGGGCTTCAGGTACACGAACTTTAGTTCGTAATAAATCTCGGGATTAGCTTCGCTGTTCCCAAGAGGGGTACCTGAGCAAAGCAAAACCACAACAGCTTTTTCAAAGCCGTCGGTTTTTTATTTCACAGCCACTTACAAAAGCGAGCTTTTGACGCGGCCATGAAATAAAAAACCCGAAACTTTCGTTTCGGGTTTTCCTTTGCGGAGAAAGAGGGATTCGAACCTCTTTTATAATGCTAACGTTTATGGGCTTTCGCTGTAATCATGGTTGATAGGTCACGAAATAGGTCACTATCAAATTGTGATAAAGAACATTAAATTGTATGCCCAAATATAAGCATTTCTATATTGATATACAAGGGAAAGTTCATATTTTGAACGGGTTATTGAACTGGTTTGAAAGCTTCTCAAAGTATCAGTAGATCCAAATCTACTCTCTTTACCCTACTACATGCAACGCTTAACTTCTTCTACCGGAAGCCCTGAATACTTAGAAAATTCCTCCACTGAAATATATTGATGATCTTCTTTATTCAGATGCTTCTTAATCTTAATTAAATACAACCTGGCTTGGGTGTATTCTTTTCCCATTATGCGTTGAACATCTTTCGGATACATGCACACTCTTGAGTTGCTTGCTCCCATTTCAACAATTGATACTTTAACTATGCCTTTGGTATGGATTTGCTATGATTCATCCATTCTTGACAAAACTATAAAATTTCCTGAAAACCTCGTTTATTATTATTGGTGGTTATAGCCGATTATTGGTGGCTATTGATTCACACCCTTTGAAATGTCCCGCCAATACTGGAAACTTTGATTAAATCATTCAAAAAATTAGTTGCAACGATTCTGAAAAATGATGGAGTAACAAAAAAGAATATTAATCAAAAAGTTTAGAAATTATGGCAAGACAGAAAGGCATAATTAAACTAAAAGGTACTATCGGAGGTATTACCTTTTACAAAACCTCGCAAGACGGGCATCTTGCCCGCGAGAAAGGAGGTATCGAAAAAAGTAGGATTGAAAGTGATCCTGCGTTTCAAAGAACTCGCGAAAACGGTTCTGAATTTGGACGGGCTGGGAAGGCCGGAAAATTACTTAGAACTGCATTGAGAGCTTTGCTATTGAATTCTGCTGATGGCAGAATGGTAAGTCGACTTACGAAAGAAATGGTTAAAGTTATCCAAGCTGACTTAGTTAGTGAAAGAGGTCTGCGAAATGTAATTGACGGTGAAGCCGAATTACTTATTGGGTTTGAATTCAATATCAGAGGTAAGCTTGGCACAAGTCTTTATGCTCCTTATACTGGTGCAATAGACCGTGTTAGTGGTGAAATTACAGTGGATATTCCACCGTTTGTTCCGATTAACATGATTGCGGCTCCGTCAGGGACTACGCATTATAAGATTATTTCTGCCGGTGCAGAGATTGACTTTGAGGCGGAAACCTTTATTGAGCAACACTCTGAGACAGCTATTTTACCTTGGGATGCTGTGGCGACCGTTGCGGTTGCGCAAACTAATCAAGTTACAGCTGCGAGTACTAAGCCGCTATTCCTTGCTTTGGGAATTGAATTTTATCAAGAGGTTAACGGTCAAATGTACCCACTTAAAAACGGTGCATTTAACCCATTATCGATTGTTAAGGTTGACAGCGGTGTGTAATGGTTCTCCTAATTACCAGAACTTATTTCCCTGAAGGAACTAATGGAAATCTTGAATTTGAGGGCAAATTGATTTGTAAAACAATTGAATTGCCTTGGAAGGAAAATCAGAAAATGATTTCCTGCATTCCGGAAGGGAAATATTTATTACAAAAGCGGTACAGCAAAAAGTTCAAATGGCATATTGAAATAGTGAATGTTTCAAATCGAAGTTCGATTTTGTTTCATCCTGCCAATAATGCCATCAAAGAACTGAATGGCTGCATTGCACCGGTTACAAAGATTTCGGGAGCCGGTTTAGGTCTACTATCCCGAAAAGCTTTTACCAAGCTTAGAACTATTGTTTATAAAGCTTTGGATGAAAAGCAACGAGTTTTAATCATTATCAAATCTTAAATTTTTATTATTATGAAAACAAATTTTTTAAATAAACTGAAACAAGGATTGTTTCTTTTAATTGCCGTTCTAGGAACATTTATCAGCTATGCTCAACCCACTCAGACCACCACAATTGGTGGTAGTAAAACACCCGATACTGGCGGATTTTTTGATATCGGAGGTAAACAGAATCCCGAACCAACCCTTTTAACTAATTTGACTGGCGAAACACAATGTACGTTTGCTTTTTTAAATGAAACTGGTGGACGAAATGGGACTGGTACTTCAAGCGATACTGGACAAGTAGATAATCCAGATGATTTTGACGATTTGGATACTGGCGGCAGAGGCGCGAACACAAACACAGGCGAATTTGCTCTTTCAGATATAGGTGGAAGAGGTACTTCAACCGATACGGGACAAATTACTGCGAGTGATGATTGGGACTTTTTCGATATTGGTGGAAGAAGTACTGGCGGTGAATTTTCTGCACTTGATACCGGAGGTAAAAATTCGACAGGTGGTCTTGAAAACACTTGTACCATTTGCCCAGAGACAGGTGGTGGAAATGGTGGAAAAAGCACCACAGGAGAATATGCTTATTCTGAAATTGGTGGTAGGGATTCTGGTGGAGGCTTAAATCCTTTAGATGACATTGGTGGAAAAGGTGGAACTGATACAGGTCAGTTTACTATTTATGACATTGGAGGACGCAATACAAATTCAACTGGAGAACTTGCAAATCTTGATACTGGCGGAAGAGGAAATGAACTTGGTGGCGGATGTATTTTTGACGGCTTCTGCCTGATTTACACTCCTGAATAAAACCTAGATCATGAAACTTGTTAAAAGAGCGCAAGCTCCAACTCCGAAATTTTTTAAAGTGCTTCGAAATGTTGGTTTGGTTTTGGCAGCTGTTGGTGGAACTATCTTGGCGGCTCCAATTGCTTTGCCAGTTTTAGTTACTTCAGTTGGTGGCTATTTAGTTGTTGCCGGTGGCGTTGCCTCGGCAGTAAGCCAACTAACAACTATAGGAGATAATGCAAACAAATAGCCATACTTTAATGGGTACTGTCGGTGGAACATTTTTGAGTATTATACCCAATATTCAATCGGCGGATGTTTTTAAAACTGTTTTACTAGCTGCTCTCGGTGCAGTTGTCAGTTTTACAATATCACTAGTACTTAAAAGTATTATAAAGAAGCACAAAAAGTAGTTTGACCTTTGGGTTAAACAAAAGAAAGCCAAGTCGAAAGACCTGGCTTTTTTTGTTAGCAAGCTGTTTTCATCCTTGCCCTTATTTGAGGAAGATTTTTGTTGACTAGCTTAATAATCTCTTTGTTATACTTAGTTGCCTTATTGCCTTTGCCCCGCGATTGAAGAATCTCAAGATTTTCAAGAGAAACTTGGATTGTTTCAGTATGAACGCCATTTACTTTTGCTGAAAGAATAAGTGAATTTTGCTTTTTGTAGTATTCATTAGTAAACACACAATGATTGTGAATACAGCCCTCTTCCAAAAATTCCTTTATGGTTTCAATTACATTTATTGAAATGTTTTTTTCAGTAAACACTAATCCGAGGAATTGCTTTTTAGCTTTGAAGTAATGTCTTTGGTTTTTGTCAATTTGCTTTTTGTTCTCCTCAACAGTATTTTTCCAAATTTCTTTTACCTTTTTAGCCATCAATTTGTCGTGTGCCTTTTTTAAATCTAATGGACAAACATATTTTGGACTTCTAATATCTTTCATAAAATGTTCAAGCAAATCGATGTAATCAATCCATAGTTTTGCATCTTTAATTTGGTAGTTGTTTCTGATGCAGATTTTTATTGCATTCCAATAAGTTCCTGTCGGTTTTAAACTTGTATTTCTAATATGATAATATAGCATATCTTGTTGATTGGCTTTTAGCAAGGTTTCAGCGATACTATCGGATAGAATCGCTTTAAAAAGAATTTGAGGTGCAATACCATAGAATTTACCTTTAAAGCCGTTTCGCTTTATTATTGGAAGCACTTTTTTGTTTGGCATTACATAACTTGGACTAAGATAAAATCGCCTGTTCTCACTTTTAGATTTGAGTGATAGCTCACTATAAACTATCCATTGGTCATAGTATTGCGACATACCCATTACATTTTTTGATATCGTTCGGGTTTTTCCGAATTCATCAATGAATAACTGCATTACTTCATGCGCAAAATAAGAGCTATTACAATTCTTTCTCATTGTTTTTGTCATACAAATCATTCTGACAATCTGGAAATTATCAGCTGATGTAATTATTTGGTAATAATCTGTTTCCTTTAATCCGTTGCTATATTTATCAGTTACTACCAAGCTTTTAGCGCATCTTTCGCATATAACTTTTTTCAATTTCTTTGTGTCATTAGTTTTCCAATCATAACCGCATTCAAGACAGAAAATACTTTTTCTTGACTGAACGGCGTAGTTCGCAAAGCATTTTGCAAATGCTAATTCATTTTGCTGTTGTGTAACTTGAGGTAAGTTCTTACTCAACTCAACTATTTTAATTTCGAGTGCCGTTTTTGGTATCATAGCGTTACAGTTTGAATAATGAAGTTTGATTAGCATCACCATTTTTGGTTGATGATTTTGGAAAATCGTTTGTGCGAGCAGCAGCTATTGAGCGATTTACTACTACTTTGGCTTTTATTGGCTTACCGATTTCGACTGTTTCTTCATCATAATAGTGGATTGCCATATTGAAAATTTCATCGTCATCGAAGCCTTGTCTTTGGCTTTTCTTTACTTCGTTGAGAATGTATGTAGCACAGTCATCAATATTTTTGTACGGCTTGCTAAATGTTTTGGCAAACAAGGCATCATTGTTGGCTAATTCTTGCAAATGATTTACAATTGCTTCTTTAAATGGGTCTGTCGTTTCTTCCATGGCTTATACTATTTGGTTAGTGTTCTGAACATTGGTTTAGAGTAACTTCTTCAATTACTATTTTTGAATTGTGGGCGAACAAATTGTTGTATTTCGCGCAATCCATAGCTTTTTTTCGGCAATCGAAAACACCAAAAAAAACTCTTGATGATTTCATTTTCCAGTTGTCGGTTTGGTAGAGGATAAATAGTGTCATAATTTTGTTTTTAAGGTTACTTATTTGCAATAGCGATGTAGAATGATTCTTCGCATATCATTAATTAAATTGAGGTTTTGATTAAATTGAGTTGCCTTTGCTTCTAGTAGTTGCAATGCCTTTACATTTTTTTGATGTTCTTCAAAATCACTGAGCATTTCATCAGCTTTACGCGAAAATTCTGTGATAAAATCTGTGATTCTTAAGAATGGAATTACTGACCCTACCAAGTTTCGATGCCAAAATTTGGATTGCCAAAGGCTGAAGGTTATCCAATAGATGTTTTCACAATCCTGTTCATTTTCGAAAATGACAACAAAGCTGTTAGTGAATGGTTCCTTGTTAGGTTTACCGCTATTCAGACCTTTATTCAAAATGAACATATGCGGTTTGGCGTAAAGCGTGCCTTTTTTGTGGGTTTTAATAATATAGTTCTTCATGGCTTCGGTTTAAAGTGGATGTGCTTCGCTACGATTGCTCACAGCGTTTATATCTGTTTTCTCGGTGTTCGCGAATTCCGCTTCGCTGCATTTCGCACATAAAAATTTTTCAAAAGAAAAAAAGAGAAAAAAGAAAGCCGTCTGTTGAAGTGGAGGGTTTCAAAAAAGCAAGTTTTTTGAAAAAAATACTACCCGACACGTTCAACTGAAAGAGAGGTGGCGAGTTACTAGCAGGAGTTGTTATGAAATAGTTTGGGTGGAGATTTTTTTCAAAACCCGCAGGGCTTGAACTTGCTTTTTTGAATACCCGGAACTTAGTTTTGCAGTCTTTTTTATCTCTTTTTTATTTTGCTAAATAATCGGGATTGTCTTTGGAAAGTGTATAAAGTTCCTGCGGCTGATAAAATTACCAAACCAACTTACAGAGAAGCTTTTTATCGGACGCAGGAACTTTATACTCTTTCTTAGGGTTGATTTTTTGAGGATGCCAAAAGGCGATTTTGCAGATGGAATTACTATAGTTTGAATAGTTGTACTGAAAATGGGAAGCATCTTCAAAAAACAACAAATGCAACTACCGAGTGCGACGTGGCAGAAGCGCGGGCAAGGGTGTCATTTTTTATTTGCTGAATGGGATGGTTCTGATTGCTTTTATAAATAGCCGATGCCATGAAATAGTGTTCAGTTTGCAGTACTCAGTATGCAGTAAAAATTTCGTTGATACAGCAAAGGCATTGGGTATTTGTGGAAGCAATTTATTTGTGACTGCTGAGCAAATGAAAAATGATACTCTTGCTGGCTTTTATTGGTTTTATGGGTGCCAAAATAGTCTACAGTATTCAGAGTACAGTATTCAGAAGTTGAGTTGTAAAGTACCCCTGATGGCACTTATAAAACCAATGAGCAGGGGTGCGCGGCTTTTTTACATAATGTTATTATAGCTGCGCAGCACTATAATGCTACATTATGTAAAGAAGCTTGGGAGAAAAAATTACTGGCGCAAGTCACGCAGTGTACGTGTTTTTTCTAAAAACTGTGCCAGTAATTTTTTTAGGAGCGTTGGGAAGGAGTGGCAATTGGAATGTAAAACGCCATTTTACCACTAGACAAAAAAAGGAGCTTGTTATTTAAAACAAACACTCATTTTTTATTGAATAATAGATAATTCTATAATTTCATTCGCTGTATCCTAACTGAATTAAATATAGCCAATAAGGCAAGTCAACATTGGTTTAATAAGTATATTATATAAAAGCTTCTCCTCTTATGTCATGGCGCGGATATTCCAAAAAGATGGAAAGTTTATCAATCAGCTCCTGTGAACTAATACTTTGCATTTGTGCAGCAATTGCACCTGCTTCCTGCTTATCTAATCCCAATTTCCGGACAAGCAATAATTCCCACAATAACCTTTTCTTGACAATATTTAATGCTTCCAGTTTTCCAGACTCGGATAGGCTACATCCATAATATTTGTTGTAAATAATCAGTCCTTTTTTAGCCAATTTTTGTAGCATATCGGTTACCGATGCGGGTTTGGTATTTACCAGCAGTGCCAAGCTGTTGGTGTTTATTTTTTCCTCTCTTTTACAGAAAAGATAAATTTGCCTGAGGTATTCCTGTTCTGCGGGAGATAAAATTATCATAATATGTTAAATTGAAATGCTACAAATGTTATTTCCATATGTTTTGATTTGTATTTTTCTACAAATTTCAGTCGATGTATCCTAACGGCATTAAAAATTATCAGTGGCCAAGTATTATATAACCAAAGGCAAGTACAATTATTGTAAAATCCCCGCAAGTAATATGATTGGTTATATTATATCAACAACCGCTAAAATGAATACGATAGCAAAAGCTATTAAGAAAATTATGAATCCAACTGCCGCGTATAGCAGAAATTTTTCTTTTTTCTTAGCCCTTCTGATAATAATCTTTCCATTTCTAGTAACAATTTTTTTAGATTTTATTTTTTCCATTAACCTAAATGCTGAAATAACCTTCCTTTTTAAATAGTCTGAATTATTACAATTTTATTCGCTGTATCCTAACTGCATTAAGGATAGCCAATAAGGCTACGCCAACATCGGCTATAACTGCTTCCCAAAGCGTTGCTATTCCTCCGGCACCCAGGCCTAAAACTATTAATTTGACAGTCATTGCCAGGATGATATTTTGCCATACAATTTGTTTGGTAAGTTTTCCTATTTTGATTGCGGTTACAATTTTTGATGGCTGGTCGTTTTGGATCACAATATCGGCGGTTTCTATAGTGGCATCGCTTCCTAAACCTCCCATTGCAATTCCTGCATCTGCCAATGCTACTACCGGTGCATCGTTTACACCATCTCCAACAAAAGCAATGTGTTTCCCTTCGTTTTTCAAATCTTGCACTTTTTTTACTTTATCTTCAGGCAACAAATCACCATAGGCGTTGTCAATCCCTAATTTTTTGGCTACTTCGTCAACAACTGCCTGCTTATCGCCTGAAAGCATAACAGTTTTTATATTAAGTGCATGTAATTCCTTAATTGCCTGTGCTGCGTCTTCTTTGATTTTATCAGCAATAGTAATATGTCCTTTGTACTTTTTATCTACCGCAACTACAACAATAGTGTAAACAATGCTGTCAATTTCTGGAGGATACTCTATTTTGAATTTCTTCATAAGCTTGGTATTTCCTGCTAAGACTTCCTTGCCGTCAATCTTGCCTTTCAAGCCATGCCCGGAAATCTCTTCAACTTCTGAAATGCTTAATTCTTTGCCTTTTTCAGTACCTGCATGTTGCACAATGGCTATTCCTATTGGATGTGTTGACTGGCTCTCAATGGCAGCAGCCAATTTAACGAGATAGGGTTCCTCTATATCTTTGGTAACTATCTCCTGTACTTTAAAAACACCTTCTGTGAGGGTACCGGTCTTGTCCATAACGACAGCATTAATAGCGGTCATAACGTCAAGGAAATTAGAACCTTTAAACAGGATTCCGTTTCGTGAAGCCAATCCGATGCCGCCAAAATATCCTAATGGAATAGAGACTACCAATGCACAAGGGCAGCTAATTACGAGGAATACCAAAGCACGATAAAACCATTCGTTGAAACTGTAATTTTCAACAAAAAAATAGGGAATAAGGCAAACTGCTACTGCCAAAGCAAATACAATAGGCGTATATATTTTTGCGAAACGGCTGATGAATAACTGTGTCTGCGATTTACGAGCCGTAGCATCCTGAACCATTTCGAGGATTTTACTTAGCTTGCTGTCCGTAAACAATGAAGTTACTTTTATTTCGGCCACTGTGTTCAGGTTAATCATCCCGGCATAAACAGTATCGCCTTTTGCTTTGCTGTCCGGTTTGCTTTCTCCTGTTAGTGCAGCAGTGTTGAAAGATGCTTTTTCTGAAATGAGTTCACCATCCAAAGCCACCTTTTCTCCCGGTTTTATCCTGATAATTTCTTCTAATTTGACTTCTTTGGGATTTACCACTCCTGCTTTCCCATTTCTAATAACCGTTACTTCATCAGGTCTAATATCAAGTAACGCCTTAATACTTCGTTTTGCTCTGTTAACCGCGGCATCTTGAAACCATTCGCCAATGGAATAGAATGCCATTACTGCAACGCCTTCGCTGTATGATCCAATGGCGAATGCTCCGATAGTTGCTACGCTCATCAGGAAGAACTCATTGAAGAAATCAAAACGTATTGCTTTTCTCCACGCCATATAGAGTACGTTGTAACCAGCAAGCAGATATGCGATACTAAAAATGATTAGGTTGATAGGGAATTCGGGGACGTAGGCAAAACCAAATTCCAAAGTCAGCATAACAAACAGGATTGCGATAGCGAGCATTAGCTGCCAATGGCTTTTCCAATCGGAATCTTCTTCGCCTATTTGATCGTGGTCATGGCCGTCGTCTTCTGAATGGACTTCTTTGGGCTGATCAGTTTTTGGATTAGGAGCTTTACTTACTTTACTTTTGTTTTCATCACCTATATCTTGCTTTCTCATATTATTTTTTATTTTTGATTATGTTTTTAAGTCTTCGTTTAAAGTTTTACTACATACACTATTTTTTTTTTTTCGTGTTCTAATCTTATCAAATAAATTCTGCATGCAGAATATATTCCCAGCCATTCTTTTTTATGCAGTTTTATTGTTTTGGTGCTTCATTTTTTTCTTTAATGAACCATATTAGCAGATATATAAATAAAAATACAGGAGTGCTAATATTTACAATTTTAGAAATAGGTGTCCAAAAGAAGCCTTCATTAAAATATGAATAGACATCGATGGTTAAAGCAACCAGAATCAATCCAAGCAAAAAATAAAAAAATATTTTCATAACAACAGTTTATTAAACCATAAAAAAAGGTTGTAAAATAGTTTTACTAAATTACAACCTAAACTTGATTTATTTACGAAATATTATGCTGAAAAACTTATTGCCATTCCCGCTAAACCTGAAAGCATCAATACACATTTCCAACAATTGAGCCTGTTTTTCATTTTTTAAATTTTTTATGTTACTACTACAATACATATATGCAATTTTTATACCATTATTACTTACGATACAATTAGATATTATTCGGGATATATCCTTCGCGTTCTAAATGAACTTCTAATGTGGTGTGATTTATTTTATAATTTGAATTTAATTCCTGTTTGATTTCAAAAATTATTTCATTCATTTCTAAAATAGTGGTTTCCGGTTTCATTATAATATGACCGCTCAGTGCATTTACCCCGGAGGTTAGCGACCAAACATGCACATCATGCACTGATTCTACGCCGGGCTTTTCTTTTAAATATTTTTCTACCACAACAAAGTCAACATCTTTTGGAACACCTTCCAATAAGATGTCTACAGATTCCTTTAATAAACCAAACGTTCTTGGCAAAATAAACAGGCCTATTAATGCACTTATGATTGGGTCAATCAACAACCAGCCTGTTGCCAGAATAATGATGCCTGCTATAATTACGGCAATGGAGCTTAACATATCGCTTACCACTTCTAAAAAAGCACCTTTTATATTGATACTTTCTTTTGACCCTGCTGATAAGACTTTCATGGAAATCAAATTGATTAGTAGGCCACAAACAGCAACGATAAGCATTGGGATACCCGCTACTGCCGGTGGGTTCTCAAATCTAAGCCAAGCTTCGTACAATATGTAGCCCGATATAAATATCAGCACTATGGCATTTATCAAGGCTGAAAATATTTCGGTCCTTAAATAGCCATAGGACTTTTTGCTGTTTCGGGGTTTTGAAGCCATCCAAATGGCAAAAAGTGCCAATGCCTGACCAGCTACATCTGTAAGCATGTGTGCGGCATCTGAAAGCAATGCCAGACTATTGGAAATGAATCCTACTATTACTTCAACAACGAAATAAGATAGTGTAATTACAAATACAATCCTTAATGATTTATTGTGTTTATTTCCTGCCGATATAGTGTTTGTAGCCATATTTCCCTTTGAAAAAATTCTTTTGCTATTAGTCGTTTTCATTTTCCGTGTCGTGATGGTGCGCCATTTTTTGTTTCCATTTTATATACCATTTTTGATGGTGTAGTGAAAGTAAAAAGTACAATGCCAAAGCTGCAACTATTGCTATAATATACATATCCAATCCAACAGCGACACCAACAGCTGACGTGCACCAAACAGTAGCGGCCGTTGTTAAGCCGTGGGATGTTCCTGCACTGGAATTGCGATAAATAATACCTGCTCCAAGAAAACCAACACCAGTAATAATATTGGCTATCACTCTTGAAGTGTCAGCCGGATTGTTAACTAAATGAGACGTAATTGCTGTAAATAGCGTAGCACCAATACATACAGCCGCATATGTCCTTATCCCTGCATCCCTGCCATGTCTTTCTCTATCAAAACCAATAAAAGCGCCTAATAAAAAGGAAACAACTAATTTGGAAACAATAATTAATTCAGCATTTATATCCATATTTTTTTGAAGTTTACTAATTTATTTCTCGTTATTGATAATCCACGCTTTAGCTTTTTCTTTTTCTGCCATTTCAAAATAAACCACTTTAGCTTTTGTGAATGGTTTCATTATGGATTTCATGCACTTTTCCCATTTTTTATCTCCCACAATAGCAATAACCTCAATGTCATCAGAATGCGTAAATTTCATACTGCCATAATTTATTTCGATAACGCCGTCTTCCCAAAAGCCAGTTGAACCTGAATTGGAATCATCATCCATTTCAAAATACCACCTCACTTTATTACCAGTGTTTATGATATTATGAATAAATGGATGAATTTTTTCATAATCCTTCAACCCTAAGAGGTCATCTGCTTTCGTAGCTATAATATTCTGTCCGGTAAAATCTAAAAGCTGTAACATAATCGCACTATTTTTTAACGTTAATTACATAATGTAAAAAGTCTTTGGCTTTTCCTGAAATGGTAAATCATCATCACCTATTAGTTCCTTAATATTAATTTCTATAGTAGTAGCAAGCGTTGTCATTGGAATATCGGTTGTTACATTTTCAAACGGGTCCTGTAATATGATTGCTGTCCTTTCAATTGCTATAAAAATTATGGGTATCAAAGCGGTTAAAAAAATTTCTACCAAGACATATTCATCCTTTAAGCCAAATGGTAACAAGGTTGCAAAAACATAAATCAAAAAGTGGACTAATAGGCTATATGATTTTGGAAAGACCGTATTTTTAATACGTTCGCATTTACCCATTGCGTCACATAGTCGGCTTAAAGTGCTATCAATCTGTACTTGCTTAAAGTCACCTATATCCAGTTTAGATAATGCCGCACCATGTTGGTTCATTATACTATTTGGCACATTGTTTTTTGGTATTTTATGTTCCTTCACGTAATCGTAGACTTTTTTTGAATACGACAATTTTCGCAATGTTTCACCCAGCGCATAGCACCAAACAATCTGCCGGTAAGCAAATTCTTTGACAACATCAGCATCTTTTTTGGGCACAAACTGTTTTACCTGGCGAATTAGTGTTCTTGAATCATTTACAATCGCGCCCCATATAATCCTTGCTTCCCACCATCTTTCATAAGCCTGAGCAGTCCTAAAAGCCAACAGTAATGATAATGCTGTACCAATAATAGCACTTACTGCAATTGGTATTTCTATTTTTGAAAGAAAACCATACTGATCTGCAATACCCACAACAATGGCATAAATCAAAATGGCAGTAATGTCAAATTTTATTTGTTTTAAAAATGTGAATATTGATATTTTCTTATTTAACAGCATAATTACATTTGTTGAATTTTAAATTTTCCTTTTTACCTCTTCTGCAGCTTATAAATACCCTGACTTAGTCCCTTTGCTTCATGCTTCCATTTTTAAAGCGTTCGCTGGCAATCTGATAATATGAAATAGTCAATTTTTCGAGTGCTTCCAAATCATTGACTTTTACTTTTTTCATCAATCTCTTATCGTGATTCCATGTGTAATTATTTATTTTTTTTCTGTCATTTATTTCGATAAAATAGTTGCTCTTTAACATTCCTAACGTCCTGTAATTACCTAAGAATGCCCTTTCTTCATTACGTGCCATCCTATTGATGTCTTTACCGTAAAGCTCCGTTTCGTAATTCCATTTTAAATATCCAAACAAGGTGGGCATTATATCAATTTGTGAAACCACTTTTCCAATCTCTCCTTTTTGATTCTTAAGATTATAGATCATGCCCGGAATATGATGATTCTCAATATTAATTTCCCACTTACCGGCACTGCTTGCACAATGATCCGCGACAATAACAAAGACGGTATTTTTAAACCATGGTTTGGTCCTGGCTTCCCTGATGTATTCCCCTAATGCGTAATCGGTGTATTTTATTGCACTTTGCCTGGTACCTTGCGGCATATTAATTTTACCGTTTGGAAACGTATACGGTTTATGATTGGAAGTAGTCATGATAAATTGGAAGAATGGTTTATTTTTCCGTGAAAGCTGATCGGCGTATTTCAGGGATTGGGCATAGCTATCTTCATCGCAGATTCCCCACGCATTCTCAAAAGTAACTTCGCTGTCGCTGATCTTGAATCGCTTCGTTTTAATGTTGTCAGACAGTGGATTACCTCTGTTCCTGTCAATAATATTAAATCCCTGCCCTCCAAAAAAAGTATTCATATTGTCAAAATAGCCGTCTCCGCCATAAATGAAACTCAAATCATAGTTTTTCTGTTTTAATATCGTAGCAATTGAAAATAAGCTGTCGTTATCGGGCCTTCTGACAATACTGTTACCAGGGGTAGGCGGAACGCAAAGCGTAAGCGCTTCCATACCCCGGACTGTCCGTGTGCCGGTGGCATACAGATTGGTAAAAAATATGCTGTTTTGTGCTAATGCTTCATAATTTGGCGTTAAGTTTTCCTGATTGCCAAACCTTTTCAAAAAATCGGCACTAAGGCTTTCGATTGCTATCAGAACAATATTTGGCCGCTGTTCTGTGTTTCCAGAAACATTTCTGGCAATGTTGTCGAAATCCTGATTAATATATAATTGATTATCCTGTAATAAATCATTCTTTAAAACTTTGTAAGCGGGCCTTTTTGCAATTGTCTGATAAAAAGTATTATAATCCAACTGGTTAGACTGCATTGCAGAAAAAAAGGAAAATACGCCATTCTTACTTAACTCGTTTTCATAATTATTGATACTCCATTCGGCCTGCTTATTTTTTGCCAAAAAGGCTAATGTTACCGTAATTGCCAATAACGGAACAACATTTACAAACCGTTTCCTGAATCTTGGTTTTTGCTGGAATGTTGACCTTAAGATTTTCTTCTTTTTGTATATAAAAAGTGTGATAAAGATTATGGCAAAAAGAAATACAATGATTAATGGTATTGGATAGGACTGATTGATGTTTTCAACAACCTCGTAGGTATAAATCAGATAATCTACAGCGATAAAATTGAACCTTGTGTTGAATTCCTGCCAGAATGGGAATTCTGCAAGAAAGGAGAAGACTATGATGAATAGAAGTAGTATTACCAAAAAATAAGTAATGGTTTTATCTATAAATGTCCCAGTAAATCTTGATGGAAGAAATAGCAGGTATAAGGAATAGATTGTAGAAAAAAACAAGGCTACCGATATATCAAAGAAAAGCCCTAAACCAAAAATCCTTACCAGTGATAATGTTGAATAATCAAAATTATTAAGGGACAAAAAATACAGGATAACCCTTATGAGAAATGCTATTACAACGTATGTTATTATAAATGAATACAGTAGTGAAAACCGGCTTTTAAATAAATTTTTCATTTTTTATCTTTTTTTAAATCCGCAGAACTGAAAGTTTTGTATCGTATCAAGAGGTGTCTTGTGATTCTCTGTAAAACATTTTACCACTTCGAAACCAGCGGCAAATGTTTGTTTCATTGTATTTTCTGAATATTGCTTTATTTCCAAGCCACTGCATTTAAGCGGTCCATTTTCAGAAAAGGTACCAAGCAGAAAGTTCCCGTCATCGGCTATAGCATTATTTATAGTTTCTACGTACCTGTCAATGTGATCCTGTTCTGTTAAAAAATGGAATAAGGCTCTGTCGTGCCAAAAATCATATTTGACTTCAGGTGTAAAGTCAATGATGTCTGAAACTATCCAATTTATCTTTTCTGCCAGTTTGCCTAACCGCGCTTTTGCTCTTTCAAGTGCAAATTCAGAGATGTCAAGCACCCAAATGTTCTGAAACCCACTAATAAGCAGTACATCCACTAAATTACTGTCGCCACCACCGACATCAATAATGTTGGCAGTTTTTGACAGTTTTAGGCTGTCTATATAACTTATTGCCGTTTTAGGGAATTTCTGTGTCCAACTTACGTCATTTGATTTTTTGGTGGAAAAAATATTTTCCCAATGGGATTTACTACTTTCCATAACAGCTATAATTTACAGCATCCATCTAATGATGCAATTCCTTCGGGTGTAGCTTTTACCTCATCCGCATCATAACCCAGTTTAGAAATCCCCACCTTTATTTCCTGTAAAGTTGTTTTCTTTGGATTATAATATACCGTGAACGTCATTGCCTTATCATCTAGTTCATACATCTTAACACCTGTTATTTTTAGCATTTCGGTTTTGAATTTTCCTCCGCATGTTGGACACTCTTTACAATGATCACAGTTTAAAATTGTTTTTATTACCGCTTTTCCATTTGATTTCTTTTCCTGTGCATGCGACACATTAGCTGCTAGCAGCATAATTGTTACTACTACGAATGCCTTGAAACTAATTTTTAAATTTTTCATATTTTGTTTATTTATATTATTATTTAATTGAAATGTAAAATCGACATGACCTTTTTTAATTTAATAAAGTTGTTCGATGTCAATGCTTGATTGTTTGCTATCCTCTTTTTCAGACTTTATGTTTCCTTTTATTGGATTGTCGTGTCCATCACCGATTGAATGTTCCTGTTCCACCAAATCTAATTTACAGATGCTACATTCTCCAGGGAAAATGAAAGTTTTACCATTATTACAATTGACCGGGCAAACATATACCTGAGGATGAACTACGTCTTCATCGTGATGATGTCCCTCGTGTTTGTGATCTGTTTCTGCTTCTTTTTTTGAATTATTATTACAAGATCCTATCACTAGCGTTGCGATAGCTATTACTATTGTCAGAATATTTTTTTTCATTTTTAACTTTTTTAATAATTAATAATCTTAGACAAGGCATAGCCGCAGTACCATTATTATCTCTCATGAAAACTTTGGTACCGCCAACTATACCAAATAAGGTTGTGTAACCAATTGGGAAAATATTGCTATCAAAAAATGTTTAATTCTAATGTTTGCTACAAAACAAAACCAAGTAAGAAGTAAATTGAATTTGACCCATCAATCTTTCTCTCAATATTATTTTTTTTCATTTTATTAAAATCACTCTGGCTTTCAAAACCAATTCCCAAATTTAATTTATCTGATGTCTTAAATTTGATACCGATTTTAGATGAAAATCCAAAATTCCATCCTAAGTTTTTTTCGCTGATATCACCATCCAATAGCTCAACCTCCTGTTTTAATTGCGTATTTGCATATATTCCTAATCCGATAGTTAAAAAAATATTTTGATTTTCTGCTTTTTCCTTGAATAAATTTATGTTGCTCATCAGTTGTAGGGGTATGTGCAAATAGGTATTTTTTACACTTGAAGTGTTTCCGGATACTGTTCTATTGCCATTAAACTCAAAATAGCCAAGCCCTGTTACCAGGTAGGTTTTTTTTGTTATTTTTTTTGAAATCAAAACATCTGAACCATTTGTAAACCCATTCAGGGAAACATTTCCGGTTTCCTTAAACTTTGCAGTTCCCAATTTTGCTATTACTTGTATCTCAAATTGATTTGAAGTTTCGTCATCCGCTTTTATTGTTTGCGCGAAAACATGATTTGAAATAAAGCATAAAAAAGAAACGAAAATCGTCGATTTTAAAATTGTTTTTTTCATACAATAAACTTTAAAGTTAATAATACACTGTCATTCCTAAATAAGAAATGACAGTGTAATTAAACAATTATGTGTATCAATGCTCGTGACCTCCGCCGCCTTCACTTTTAAGCAAATGGCTTTGGATGTAGTAGGCACCTTTCAAGACAATTTTTGCATCTGCCTCGATTTCCTGTAATAAAGTTACCTGCACAAACCCGAGTTGTGAAGTTCCTGTTTTGACTTCGACCCTTTGGAAGTGGTATGATTTTCCGGGTTCTTCATGTTTGTCGCCATCATCGTGGGCGTGACCTTCTTTTTCGTCATGAGCTTCTTCTTCCTTGTGTCCTTCCTCTTTGTGCCCTTCTTCTAAAACAAAGATAAATTCACGGCCTTCTGCTTTTACAATGGCATCGACAGGAAGCGCGCTAACGTTGCTGGCTCCAATGTCAATGAGTGCATTTACGTACTGACCCGGTATAAGCTTTTGGGCGTAATTTGATATGTCAGCATGAACGGCTACAGATTTTGTTTCATTCTCAAAGGATTTCCCAACACTGAAAATTTTTCCGTTAACTTCGGTATTGCCTTCGTTGGTAAGAATGAATCGCACATTTTGACCGGGCTTTACTTTGTTTAAATCCTTTTCGTATACCAGCAAATCAACATGCAGCTTCGAGTTGTCAACGATTCCCAACAAAGGCTTTCCTGCTTCTACATTACTGCCAATTTTGATATTTATTTCGGTTACAAATCCTCCAATAGGAGCAATAACCGGTACTGTGGCAGAAGGAGTTGAATTTGGACTTATATGCAAAACGCTTAGTTGACGCTGTAATGAGCTGAAACGGGCTTTTTCCGTTTGGTATTCGGCTTTGGTCTTTTGGAAGACTTTTTTAGAATTAACTTCCTGTTCGCTTAATGTTTTTTGTCTATCGTATTCAAGGGTCAGGAATTCAAGGTTGCTTTTTGAAGTCAGATAGTCTTCCTGCAGCCTTGCAAATTCAGGGCTTTCAATTGTTGCCAAAACTTGTCCTTTCCTAACAGCTTGTCCTTCGGTAACCGCAATGGACTTAACAATTCCCGACATAAATACAGAAACATCTGCCTGATTTTGAGGAGGCAATTCAGTATAACCATTTGCACTAACAACCGCACTTAGGTTTTTTTGTGAAAATGTTCCTAATTCAATGCCTGACGATTTATATTGTGCCTCGTTTAGTTCCACTTCCTTATTAGGTCCTGCTTCTTCCTTTTCCTCTGCATGTCCTTTTTCTTCGGTTTTCACGGCTTCTTCATCACCATGTTTGTGTCCGTCGGTTGCCGTATGGCGCAGTGAGAAATAAAGTATAATCCCAACGATTATTACTCCGGCTATTACTGCATATAAAATATTTGATTTTTTCATTGATACGATTATTTGTTTATTAAGAATTGTATGTCGATTACTGTCTGATTATAATTGCTAATGGCTTCGCTGTAATTAAGCTGAATGTCCAGTGCAGTTTCAATGCCCTGTACATACTCTACATAAGATATGTCACCATTTTGATAGGCCAATGTTGCATTTTGGATAATCTTTTTTGCATTTGGATCAGCAGTAGTACGATAATAGTCAATCAGCTCCTGATAGGTTTTTAATTGTTCCGTAAGCTGGGTGAACTGGCTTTTGACCTGAGATTGGATATACCCAGCATTCTTTTGTTCACGCTCAATGTTAAGAGTGGCTGCACGGGTTTTTGCAATACTTGACCCAACCCCAAAAATAGGCAGGGAGATGCCAACAGAAAATCCACTAAATCTAGGAGAATTGTCGTAATAGGTTGTTTGACCGTTTACATCCTGATTTCCGGTTATGGACTGGATAAAGTATCCGGCAGTGAAATCAGGGAACAAAGATGACTTTTCAAGATTCCGACTTGCCCTGGCAATGGCTACCTGTGATTCTGCAAGCAGAATTGACGGATTCTGTTTGATCAACGTAGTATCAGCACTTACAAATGGATAAGGTACAAACAGGGTATCTGAAATTGTAAAATCCTCATTTAGATTTAGAAAATTGTTTAACCTTGCTTTCTCAACACGAATCTGTGTCTGGTTTTGCTTAATTCGTTGCAGCAGTTCCTGAAGCTTGGCGTTGGCAATGTTTTTTTCCAGTGAAGTTGATTCGCCGGTCTGAAACTTCAAATCGGCTGATTTCACAAATTTTTGAAGTATTTTGCTTTGCTGATCCAATAACCTGTTTTGCTTTTCATTAAACAATATAGCATTCCAAGCCTGACGGATGCTGTAGGTAACTTCCTGTTTTGTTACACCAAGCCTGATAGTACTTGCTTTACTGGTTTCGGTAAGTAGTTTTTTACGTGCACCAAACTGAAAAGGATTAAAAGTTTGCGAAACGCTCAAGTTCTTATCCTTTGCCTGTGAGTTTATCTGTCCAAATGTTCCTGAAAATTCTGTTTTTGGAATATCAAATGCTGACTTTTTGAGTTGCGACTGCACCCTTACGTCAAGTTCAGATGACTGTACATTCAGATTGTTTTTCAAGCCCATGGTAAGCGCCTGATTTAAATCGATGCTCTGCGTAGTTGTTTGTGCTATTCCTTTTAAGGAAAGCAAAGAAAAACCAATTATTAAAATAGGAGTAAGCGGTATTACTTTTCTTTTTTTACGCTTAATCCCTTTTTCAAAATACAGATACAGGATAGGTAATAGAATAAGTGTCAACAATGTTGCTGAAATCAAACCGCCTATTACAACAGTTGCCAATGGTTTTTGTACTTCAGCACCTGCACTGCTACTGATTGCCATTGGTAAAAATCCTAAAGATGCCACCGCTGCCGTCATTATAACAGGGCGCAAACGAACTTTTGTTCCTTCCTTAATACGGTCGTAAACATTGTCCATCCCTTCTGCTTTTAATTGATTAAAGTACCCTATTAATACGATTCCGTTGAGTACCGCTACTCCAAAGAGAGCAATAAACCCAACTCCTGCCGATATACTAAACGGCATGCCCCGTATCCATAAGGCAAAAATACCACCGATAGCAGATAGTGGAATTGCCGTAAAAATCAGCAATGATTGTTTGATTGAATTAAAAGTGAAATATAGTAACACTAAAATCAATCCAAGAGCTATCGGAACAGCTATTGAAAGTCGCTTAGTTGCATCAATGAGATTTTCAAATTGGCCTCCGTATGTTATAAAATATCCATCAGGAAGTTTTAATTTAGCATCAAGCTTTGCCTGTATTTCTTCAACAATAGACTTCACATCAGCGCCACGAACATTGAAACCAACAACGATTCGACGTTTACCGTCTTCTCTTGAAATTTGCATTGGTCCATCTTCGTAAGCGACTTCGGCAATTTGTTCCAGCGGAATTTGATTGCCTGACGGCAAGGTTACGAATAACGACTTCAAATTTGATATGTCTCCGCGACTTTCACTTGAAAGGCGGACCACAATTTCAAACCTCTTTTCCCCTTCATAAACAACCCCTGCGGCTTCACCAGCGAATCCCATACGAACTACTTTGTTAAGATCGCCAATTTTAAGTCCGTATAATGCGAGTTTGTCTTTATTGTAGCGGATGGTTATTTGCGGCAATCCTGCAACCCTTTCCGCTTTTGCATCGGATACACCTTTAATCCCTTTAATCAGCTGCATCACTTCATCACCCTTACTTACAAGCATATCAATGTCTTCACCGAAAATCTTAATTGCGACATCACTTCTGACACCTGTCATCAATTCATTGAAACGCATCTGGATTGGCTGTGAAAATTCTGTGGATGCTCCCGGAATATCTTCAAGGGCTTGCTCCATCTTTTCCATCAATTCTTCTTTTGTGTGAGCTGATGTCCATTCACTTTTATCCTTCAGTAGGATAATCATATCGCCAGCTTCTACAGGCATTGGATCGGTTGGAATTTCAGCAGATCCGATTTTGGTTACGATCATTTTGATTTCCGGAAATTTTGCTTTTAGGATTTGCTCTGCCTTTGTTGTCGATTCGATTTCCTGGGACAATGAGCTCCCTGAAGCAATTATTAAATGTGTGGCAATATCACCTTCGTCGAGAGTAGGGATAAATTCACCTCCCAAGGAATTAAATATCCATAATGATACGGCGAAAAGGGTTATTGCTACACCTACAATTATTCCTTTAATCTTTAATGCTTTTTCAAGTAGTGGATTGTAAAAGTTATAAATTGCATCTATGATTTTATCACTTAAGTTCTTTTTGTGACCCGTTTCCTTTTTCAGTGCAAGAGCCGACATCATCGGTACGTAAGTAAGCGATAGGATAAATGCACCAAGGATTGCAAAGGATACTGTTTGTGCCATTGGACCAAACATTTTTCCTTCAATTCCAACCAATGCCAAAATAGGTAGATATACAATCAATATTATGATTTCACCAAAAGCTGCACTGCTTCTGATTTTGGATGATGCCTGATACACTTCATCATTCATTTGCTTGACCGTAAGTTTTCCTTTATTGCCTATTTGCAATCGATGGATAATGGCTTCGACAATGATTACGGCTCCATCTACAATCAATCCGAAATCAATTGCTCCCAAACTCATTAAGTTTCCGCTGACCCCAAAAAGCTTCATCATTGCAATAGCAAAGAGTAGTGCCAATGGAATTACTGATGCTACAACTAAACCAGCGCGCCAATTTCCGAGCAGCAGTACCAATATAAAAATAACAATCAATGCCCCTTCAATGAGGTTGGTTTGAACTGTGCTTATCGCTTTATCTACTAAAACCGTACGGTCCATAAAAGCTTCGATGGCCACGCCTTTTGGCAGTGATTTCTTTATTTGCTCCATCTTCTCCTTTACAACAGCTACTACTTCACCACTATTTTCACCTTTAAGCATCATTACCATTCCGGAGACTTCTTCTCCCTTTCCATCCTTAGTCACCGCACCATAGCGGATACTACTTCCTATTTGTACTGTAGCCACGTCACGGATTAATATTGGAATTCCATTCTGGGTTTTTACAACAATTTTATTAATGTCATCGATCCCATTGACCATACCAATACCTCTAATAAAATAAGCATAGGGTTTTTTATCAATATAGGCACCACCTGTATTTTCATTGTTATTTTCGAGCGCTTCAAAAATTTCAGTGATGGTTGTATTCATGCTTTTGAGCTTATCAGGCTGCACTGCAATTTCATATTGTTTGAGGCTGCCGCCTAAAGTATTTACTTCGGCCACACCTTTAGTTCCTATGAGCTGCGGTTTGATAATCCAGTCCTGGATTGTGCGTAGTTCGGTAGCGTTGTATTTGTCTTCATAGCCTTTTTCGGGGAAAACAACATATTGATAAATTTCACCAAGACCTGTGCTGACAGGAGCCATTTCTGGTGTTCCAACCCCTTTAGGAATTGTGTTTTCGGCTTCCTTTATTCGTTCAGAAATCTGTGCTCTTGCCCAATAGATATCGACACCTTCTTCGAAAACTACTGTTACGACACTAAGTCCAAAACGGCTTATTGACCGAAGTTCGACTATTTGTGGTATTGGCTTAACGGATTGCTCAATTGGATAAGTAATAAATTGTTCCACTTCCTGGGTCGCCAGGGTAGGAGAACTGGTAATGATTTGTACCTGATTGTTTGTGATATCCGGTAGTGCGTCAATAGGCAATGTATAAAGTGAATAACTGCCGACCGCAATAAGAATGACGGTAAAAAGACCAATAATAAATTTATTATTGATACTAAAATAAATGATTTTATCTAACATCGTTAACGTTTAATGAATGAGAAAAATGGACACAGATGTCCTTAAATACAGTTGTGGTAAACCCACAACTCTCTAACCCGAAATTACTCGGGCTTCATTATGCTATTATCTGAGGCGGTTGCCAAATACTTCCGTAGAAATTGGAAGTGAATTCAGAGGTATAATTTGCTAATGGAATGCGTATTATTGAGGTAAGCTGGGGGAAGGTTACATTAATTCCCGGAGAAAAGTTCAAAATCTGTGCTCCACAACAATTGCAAACGCAAAAAGGTGGACATAAATCGTTTTTTTTATTGTGGGAATGATTGTCTTGTTTTGATGCAAACTCCGAATTTGAACATACCGAATTATTTACCTGCATGTCAGCGCAAGGCATACATGAGAGTATAACAATAGTAATTGACAATATGTAATTTACAATCTTCACGGTTACAAAAATAGCTTTTTTGTTTTAATTAGTATTAATTATTTGAAATGATGTTTAAAATAATGCCAAATATTTTCAACAATTATATATAATATAAACGAAAAGCCTATTATTAATATAGCAGTCAGTGAAACAGAATCGAATGTTATTTTCTTTTTTGGGTTAGGCTTAGGTTTGTTTACCTTTTTTACCTTTACTCTGTTTTTTGGCTGTATCACATTAAAATGATTTTCTAATTCAGCTGTTTATGATTGTAAAAATAGTTTTTTTTATTTTAATGTTTGTCCATATAATGCATAACCCTACCTATTATTCCCAAAATCAAAACAGAACAGGCAATTATGATTCCTATTATTTTGATAACATCAAATGCAGTTATGGGCTTTTTTGTTTTTTGCTTTTTCATATTAATGGTAAGCTTTGCGCATTACGAGTATTATTGTTATATTTTTACGATGTAAAAGTATTTTTTTTTTGTAATACAGTACATATGTTAACTAATTTTTATCATTTGTACATTTTGTGTTTATTTGATAAAGGTAAAGTTAATATTCATATCCATAAGGATGATACTTGTATATTGTTATGGATTTCTGACTACTGTTCTATAAACTGTAAGTAGTCCCGTGCTAAATCATATTATCAAGCAAGTATAACTCTCTTCGAATAGTTTTTCTTTATCCTCAGCAACCGCTCAAAATTTTTGAAACAATTGTTTAATCCTTATGTTTATAGATTATTTCCAAGTTTTTCTTCTATTTCACGATCTTCTTGCCTGGATAGTTTTTCAGAATTAAATGAACGGCAGGATGAATGCCGGATTCGACGTATGTATCATTATAAATGTTGGCTTGTATAGTGCACGTCCATACTAATTTATTTTTTTTTCGGTCAATGGCATTAAGCGTGAATGTACTTTCTATATATTCTTCGGTATGGGTATCACTTTTATATTGCTGTTTGCGAGGTTTGTATGCATATCCGTTGTTTCGTATATAATTTTGTTTTTTATAATTATAATTATATGCTTTTGAGTTATTGTAGTTAGAAGGATTTGGTGTAGCAGTATAATAAGGATTTCTCTGATAATCATAGTTAGAACTTACTGGATGTTGATCTGTGTATGTTCTTGTTTTGTTTGCATTTGTAATAACTTGTTCAAATAATAAATCGGGGTTTTCAGTATCAGCTTTGTATCCGAAATCTGCAAAATGACGGGTGAAATAATTTTTAATGTTATTATGAACGATTGAATCATTATTCTGTGATGTTTCATTGTCTTTATCGGGCAACCAGGCATAGGTTTTATATAAAGAAAAATCAATACTTCTTTCGTAGTCGGAATTAAGCACTTTATAAGTTCTGCATCCATAAATAAATAGAATAAGAAAACTTGCCGCAATTAAAACCCCTTTTTTTGTTTGTTTGATATGTTTGAATGTTTTCATTTTTTTTATTTAAGTTCCTCGTTTGGCTTTTCGGTATGCCTCGTTGATTAAACTGGTCAAAAAAACTTGTTTAGCTACTTAACCGAGAAATACTATGATTTTAAAACAAATATGCTTTTGATTTGACAAAACAATGGCTGTCAAAAAGGGGTTTTTAGCTTATTTTTGGTATTAGCCAAAGGAAATTGAAATCTGAAGAAATAAAGGTTTCTGCATTAGAAAATTTTTGTTTTTCAAAAGAAAAACCAAAGTTATTATTTTTTAAAGTAAGTTCAGATGCGACTATAAAACCATTACTTGCTGATGGACAGGCACATTTTGAATGACCACATTTTCCGCCACAACCTTTATGATTTTTTGTTTTGGATTGACTGTCACTATTGCAACAATCGTCTTTTGTTGCTTTAGATGTCGTTTCTTTTTTACAAGAACGATTTTCAGTTTTGTTTCCACAAGCAAAAGTATTGTTAGGCATAAATAATATGCCTAACAATACAAGTACTATAAAGTGGTATTTTTTCATTGTTAGAATCAAACATTACAAAAGTACTTAAATAGTGTGACTATTTAACTAAACCTTTGTTAAAACGTTACACCTTATCGCGCATTATTCAAAATCTATTGTTTATTTGGGTCTTTGGTGTTTATTTCGTCAAGATAATATTGCAAATCATAAAGATAAATCAATTCATCTTCTTCCTGTTCCGGCATTTGTGCCATTTCTACAAAATTGATGCTTTCAAAAGCTGTTTTTCTCGGACAATGTCCTGTATAATGATAAATATTACCTAAAGTAAGTTTTTATTGTTGCAATTCCACTGTGAATTTTTGAGGTAAACAATTGTCAATTTTTTACATATTTATTATTTTATTGAATTTTTAAACTAAATCCTTAATAATTTAAACTCGCACCTACACCAAATCCCATATCGCTGTCGTAATGAGTCCTTACACTAAAGTTTCTTTTTATGATATAACGCAATCCTGCCATGTATTCTTTGTCTGTATTCAACATCAAATCCATACGTATCCTTTTGGAAACCGGAATATCCATACGTTCCAACTGAAATCTAAAATTACCATCCGTAAATACCTCAGCCTGCGCTCTTATTAGCATTGGCAGTATGTATTCTAAACCTGCGCTAAAAACGGAACGAATGTCTTTCGTATTGGTTTGATTGAAAATATTATGCTCTTGTTGGTCTTTCCCCATCTTTCTGTAGCGCCAATCGAAACCTATGAAGGGCATGAGCCATTGCATTTTGCCAATATAGCGACCAATATGTGTTTCTGTTTCATAACCATGATGGTCATTGTAACCCAATCGCCATTCTGTTCCGATACTCCAGCGTGTATTACTTAACATTGCCATACCATCGTTTCCATTGGTGGCAAAATCATTTTCTGCCATAAAATGAAATTTCCTGTCATCAGCAAATAATTTTCGTTGAGCCAATTTAGGGTTTGGGATTTCAGGATTTGGAGGCGAATTTTCATAAGAAAAAATTCTACCCATACCCGACATCATGTGGTAAAGAATATGACAGTGAAAGAACCAGTCACCGCCGTCTTCGCTTGCGGCAAATTCAATAGTATCTGTCTCCATAGGCATAATGTCGATAATATTTTTCAAGGGGGCGTAATCACCCTGACCGTTAATGACTCTAAAATCGTGACCGTGCAAGTGCATTGGGTGACGCATCATTGAGTTGTTATGCAATACAATGCGTAAAATTTCCCCTTTTTTAATCAGTATTTTGTCAGATTCTGAAACGACTTTATTATCCAGGCTCCAAACATAACGATTCATATTGCCGGTAAGTTCAAATTTGAGTTCCCGTACCGGAGCTTCTTTTGACAGTGCTGTACTTGTAGGGGATTTTAGCATGGCGTAGTTTAATGTCACGATATCGGCAAGTTCATTGGGATTGTATTTATTTTCCATATTGTGCATGTCGTGAGGCTTTTCGGGAGTTTCTTTTTTGTTTTTCCCGTTGTCCACTTCCACAGGCATTTCTTTAGATTCTTTTTCTTGTGGACCTGTGATTTCGGGGTACATTACGGCATTCATGTCCATCTGGTTCAATGACATCTGCATTCCCATATCATCGAGGTCGCCATTCATCTTCATCATGTCGTTCATCATCTGCATCCCTTCGAAGTACTTCAGTTTGGGTAAAGGTGAAATGAGTTGTTTAATACCGTTACCGATGTATAGTGAAGTGGATTTTGTACGGTCTTCGGGAGTTGCCAAAAACTCATAAGATGTGTTTTCTGCCGGAATGCTCAGGACGACATCATAGGTTTCAGAAACTGCAATAAGCAAACGATCTACCTCAACAGGCTCAACATCATTACCATCACTAGCGACAATGGTGATTTTGCCTCCGGCATAGGTTAGCCAGAAATTACTTGAAGCTCCGCCGTTGGACACGCGGAGCCTTACTTTATCTCCGGCTTTAAACTGCGAAAGCTGGCTCTCATTTTTACCATTGATTAAAAATTTCTCATAATACACATCACTTACATCCATTGCGTTCATACGCTTCCATTCATTGATGACCTTAGTTTTAAAATAGCCTTGTTTAATAGCCTCTCCATAGCTTTGGGTTGTTCCTTTTTTTATGGCAAACCAATCTGAGGCATTATGTAACATCCGGTGTACGTTTTCGGGTTTTATATCGGTCCATTCGCTTAACACAACCGGAATTGTTGGAAGATCATCTATTCCTTCACGGAAATTTGGATCGGAATTTCTTTTATTCATCACAAAGGATCCATACATTCCGATTTGTTCCTGCAACCCTGAATGGCTATGATACCAGTGTGTTCCGTGCTGGCGGATTGGAAAGGAATATTTGTATGTGCTGTGTGGCTTTATCGGCATTTGGGTAAGGTTGGGTACCCCATCTTCTTTGTTGGGTAAAAACAGCCCATGCCAGTGCAATGATGTTTCTTCATCGAGTTCGTTATGTACATAAATTTCTGCGGTATCACCTTCTGTAAAGGTTAATGTAGGCATTGGTATTTGTCCATTCACCGCTATTGCTCTTCTTGATTTCCCTGAAAAATTCACCGCTGTGTCGCGAACATATAAATCGTACCTAACTACTTTTGGCGGTTCATCTTTTATGACTCTTTTTTTTATGGAAGGATTTACCGGTGCCTTTTCCATGTTTTTCATATCATGAGCCTTGTCAGTATCTACTTTATCTGTGGAGGCAGATTTAGCTTTTTCAGGTGTTGTGGCTTTTGGTTTTGCACTTGCTTTCGGCTTAACCGTCTTAGGTTTTTCTTTTACCAACGCCATACCACATTTTGGACATTTGCCGGGTTTTGGTAAATGGATTTCGGGATGCATTACACAAGTGTAAAAAGTCTGTTGTGAATTACTTTGTGCAATAACAAAATGATTCATAAAAAAAAGAAAAGCTATAACTGATAATTTGGTTTTCATGACCTTAATTTTTTAGTATTATTTCCCAATCAGCTATTTTTTTCTTTAATATCTCGATTGTATTTTTCATTTTTTCTTTATCGGCTAGGGTAATTGCTTTCTTTGCAGCTTCAATTGCTTTAGTATAATCTTTTAATTCTGAAGCTAATTTTTGTCTTAGATTAGGATAATAGAAATTTTGAGGATTTATTTTTTCTGCTTCTAAAAGCCATTCAATTGCTTGTTTAAAATCTCTATTTGTGCTGTAATAATAATTAGCTGCCTGAAATAATAAACTGTCATCTTGCGTTTTTCCTTTAATGATATGTTGCTCTATCAATGCAATTAAAGTGTCATCTTCTTTGCTCTTTACCGGTATTCTAACCATTGTATTTTCCCAAAGTATTTTTAGAAAT
>NZ_DLGY01000038.1:0-119244 GCF_002482945.1 Flavobacterium sp. UBA7682 | reverse complement strand
CCAATTTAGTTTGAAGACGTACACTAAATACCCATTTAACATTATTGCATTTAAAGACCAAAAAAAAGCATTAATGGTGGCTAGACCAAGTACTCTTTTAGACAGTAATATGGTAAAGGAAAACATAGAAGATGAAGAATTAGATTATGAGATTCTTTACATTGGACAGGCTTATGGAAAAGATGGTAACAGAACTGCTTTGGATAGATTATCGTCACATGAAACAGTACAAAAAATTTACACTCATGCTTCAGCTTTATATCCTGATTCAGACATCTGGTTTATGCTTACAAACTTTGCTCAACAAAGTATGTTGGTTGGAATGAGTTCTTCACCAGAAATAACTGAGGAAGATGCTCAATTAGAACAAGAAAAAATAAACCATATGTTCGATAACAATGGTCATCTAATTTCTGAAAAACAAAAAATAAATTTTACAGAAGCAGCACTAATAAAATACTTTGAACCAAAATATAATATTGAATTTAAAGACAATTTTCCATCAACAAAACATAAGTCCTACTCGGAATGTTATAATTTAGATATCAAAGCTTTGTCAATTGAGTTAGATACATCTGAAATGATTAGAAAAATCTATACCGAAAAAACTGGAAGAAAAATTCATCATCAAAAAATGTTCGAATTTAATTCTGATAATGACCGAATAAGTTTGTTAGAAATATTTGAATAAAACATACTGCTGATAACAGTGGCTTTACGCAATAGCTCATATGCTTAAGTCGGTTGTCGATTTTCGAATGGAAAATCTTATCTTAGCCAGAAAGAAATCGTTCCGTACTCGCTACTGATAACAATTGGCGGAACTTTACCTGAGATTGAAGTAAACTTTATCGTAAAATATTATGGAAGTTGATTTTTACAAAACCATTCCTGTCGTGTTTTCATCGATAGCTATTGCTATTTCAATTGCTACAATTTATTTTACAAGACAAAATCTAAAAAGGCAATTACGACTAGGCAAGCTCGAAGAAATTCTTGAAATACTACTCTTTTTAGATGCTTATTATAGAGGATTATTTATACTTTTTAAAGACACAGAACAGAAAGTCGAATTTCTAGAAAAACGAAAAGTGTTACCCAAACATTTGGAACAATTATCCAGCAATAGAGAAAGTTTCACAGAAATGTTCGATATGAAAACATTGATAAATAAAGTTTCAAGACTTAATGTTTTATCGAAAGCATATTTGCCTAACAAAAAAAATCTAAAAAGCAAAGCGCTCACGATTTCAGATGTATATTTTGCAATGTATTATTATGTGAAATCTGATGGGAATTTGAGCACCAAAGCAGCATATACAATTATTCCCAAGCCTATAGAAATGAAAGTTCTTATTTCGGAATTACAAGACCAAATAATTTTTGAAATGAAGTTAGGCTATAAAAATATTGGTGGCAACGAACATTACAAATATTATAAAAGTCAGTTTCAGAAAGATTTGTCAAATGCTATTTCGCTTGAAAAGAAAAAAAGAGAAAAAGAAAAATCCTCTGGTAACAGCCTGTATTCGTAATCACGGAGATTTTGCAGCCGGGAATAGTTTCCTCATGAATAATTTCTATCTTCGACAGAGAGAACTCAACCCATTCTGATCGGCAACCTCGCTTAGTAGTAAAACGTTATAGATAATCTCCCTGAACTCATCAGAAAAATGGAAAGAAAAAATAAAACCTTTGTACAAAACCCTAATATTGACTATTTATTTGGAATGTTTGGAACTAAGCCAATTCCAACTAAACAAGATAAATTTGTTCCTGCAGATGTTATACAGATAAATGATGATGGAACTGAAGAAGAATTAAAAATATTTTATACCAAAAAGCCAGACGCTGATGCTGTTTTAGAGTTTACAAATGAGTTACGGAATGTTGCTTCTAAAGTATTTAAAGAAGGAAAGCGTATTAACAAACCGCATTTAGTAGAAGTTCTAATCTCAATTTCTGTTACTGAAAGAAGATTTAAGCAAGTTGATATTGACAACTTAACAAAATGTGTATTGGATGCTTTAAATACTGTTGCGTTTGAAGATGATTCACAAGTGTCCAGTATTATTGCAAACAAGCATGTTCATGATATGAAAGTGCATGCAATAATGATTGGCATAACAAAATTGACAAAAGAGCGTCAAGGTTTTGGTAGTGAAATAAAGTTATTTCGGGAAAAGGAAAGTTAAAAACTGCCTATAACAGCCGTTTTGCATAATAGCTGGTCCTATTTCCTTAGCCGGAAACTGTTAAGTTGAAGTTTCATATATTTACAACTAAACATTAAAAAGCCACCACTTCGCCAAGCCGCTGATCGTTGCCTACAATCTCAATAAATTATAAACTATGGGATCATATTCACATATTTCATTTAATGATTATCCAATATTTACTAATAAAAACTCATATAATCATGCAGTTGTAAATAGCCTTTTTTTGCCAGAAGATTTTATTGTTGAAGAAAGATTAAATGCGACGAGAAATAAAATTGCTTGGGGAATTGATGACAATGATTTTGGAAAATATATTTTCAAAGGATTCGTACAAACTGCTAAAATTTGTAAAGAAAGATTAGAAATATATGGTAACAGTCTATCGATTGCAAAAAAAGATTTTGAAAAAGCTCGTATAGTTTCAAGAGAAGAGTTTATATATGATTTTCCAATTGGGAAGGTCACTTACAAAAATTACTTAAATGAGTTGTCAATAATTCTTAAAAATAAAGAAAAAAATTATAATGGCTTATATGAAAATTTAAAAGAAAGTTTAATCGCTAATGAACTTTCAATAATTGGACAATCAATACCAGGATTTCTATATTCAATTTTAAGTGTAATACCAGAAGATTCAATAATTGAATATGATTTAACTGAAGTTATATATGGGGGTTGGGTTAAAGAATCTGAAACAAAACAAATAACTATTGAAAAAATTATTGTTTTAGGAGAAGGGAAAACAGACACAGAATTCATAAGTAAATCATTGCAAAAACTTTATCCACATTTATTTCCTTATTATCATTTTATGGATTTCGATGAATTTAAAGTAGAGAGTAATGCATCTGCTTTAGTTAAACTTGTAACTGCTTTAGCTGCTTCAAATGTTAAACATCCAATTATTGTAATATTTGACAATGATACAACTGGTATAATGGAAATGAAAAGATTAGCACAACTAAATTTACCACTAAATATTAGAGTCTTAAAATATCCTGACTTAAATTCAGCTAAATCATATCCAACAATAGGGCCAACAGGCGCAAAAAAAATGAATGTGAACGGTTTAGCTTGTGGAATTGAAATGTATTTTGGTAGAGATGTTTTAAACAAAGGAAATAGCATAATTCCTATCCAATGGAAAGCTTACAACGAAAAAGAAAAACAATATCAAGGTGAGATATCTGAAAAAATATATACTCAAGAAAAATTTAGAGAAAAATTAAAATCTACGAACAAATCAGATTTTGAAGACATTGAATTAATTTTAAAATCAATTTTTGGCGCTTTTAGTATACGAACCAGCAGGTAGCAGCAATTTGAAACATTTGCGAGGTTTGGGGATTTAAATTCAATCTGGATTAAGGATAGTCAAATACCACAGTATGAAGATGCCAATGGCATTTTTTTTATTTATCTTTCTTCTATGAAGGATGCAAATCTTAATATATTCGCGATAGATAGATTATCAGAACAATAAACTCAAAGTAGGCAATAAGTATGATTTTGTTAGGCCTATAAATAAGTTACCAGTATTTGCTAAACGTATATTCTTAAAAAACAAAATATTTATGTTATTATATACTAATTGGGCAATGGTTGAGTATAAATCTTTCCTATCTAATTAAGGTCAATAAAGTAATGCCACAAATGCATTTCTTTTAAAGGTTTGTTGCGGACAGTTACGGAACCTAATTTCTCAACATTGGTCAAAGCACTTACAGCGATTAAATTTTCTGACGGGTTACTCCAGTCAATTGTCGTGTCTTTATTTGTAGTGGAAAGTTCAGTAATAAAATCATTCACTTTGACAATCCAATGACTGCAGGTATGGCTTTGAACATATCCAAACATACCGCATACCACTAAGTGTGAAGAATGATGCCCTCTTTTAAAGCGCTCAATTCCGCCACGCAAGCCACTAACATATTCCTTATACTTGGATGAGGTGGAAAATCGTTTTGCCTCAAATTCAATTATAGGAACTGGTTTTATTCCTCTGGCTAAAACAAATACGCCAATATCTGTTTCTTTATCTGATGATTCCTGTGTTGGATTTTTTCGAAAATCATAAGGTAGGAATCCATTCTGTTCAGCCTTACAAAGTTGAAAATGATGTACTAAAAAATCACTTACTCTGTTTTCTTTTTCAGAATCCCTTATAGTGTCATAGTACGGTTTAAAACTATGAATATTCTTATCTATAAATTCAAGTATGGTATCAACTTCGACTGTATAATTTACATCGAGATCTGAAGGCTTCGGGGCTTGATATGATTGCGGACTATCCTTAAGCATTTTCGTATCGGGCTTTTACATAGTCTGTAAATGTTTCATCTGCATCCCACAATGCTATCGATGGAATCCAATAACGAAGTTGTTTCGGTTTCACTATTATAATGCAATTCTGCCCATACACCTTCATGATTCTTTGTACCTGGACAGACTTATTATCATTTTGTGTTGGAATTATAACTGAAATATATCGTTCCAGATTATCGGTAGATTCATAAGCAGCACTTACTTTATCACCACCATATACAAAATGCATCGCGTAATATTTACCGGCATCGATTTGTTTGAAAAGTTGAAACGATTTACCTTCAATTCCATAAACACTATTCAATGTCTGGCAAAATATGTTAGAATATAGATTAATGTTTTTCTGTTCCGATATTACCGATAAATTACCGTTTGATAATTGATACTTAAGCACATCTTCAATTAAAATATCTTCTGCGGCAGAAGTATTCATATCTTTTAGATTTTCCGGGTAAGGTAGATCCATAAAATCCTCTGTCATAGGTACAGAATGCCTGCTTACTTTTATCTGGCTACTTGTGGTTAAAATTGCAAACCTTAATAATTTACCATAATGATTTAAATAATTTACCAGATTGGTTAACTCTTCCCGGTCATTATCGGGAGCGTGTATGCCAATAATTTTATTTCTGAATACCAAATATTCGTCTGAAAGGTTTGCTATTAATCCTCTTGTGCCAATATTTGCCCTTAACAGAATATGAGGTGGTGTATAAATCAATTCATTTCTTGCTCTTAAGAAATGTGAGACCTCGCAGGTAACTATTTGCGATTTATCAATTCCCTCCTCGGTTAATGCACTGGCAGGAAGATATTTTTTTCCGGTCACATAATCTGCAGGTTTGCCATTGGCATTTTCTATAAATCCTTCGCCTTTAACCCAACCATCAGTTTTTTTGGATTCAATATATTGGCCCACAGTTCTGGCATTTGAAAATCGTTCCAATAATTGGGCAATTCTTCCGCCTCCCAATAAATTTGCTTTCCAGATATACAGATTATTTAAAATATCATCTTTGCTTATGAAGTGAAAATCGTAATGGTCAAATTCTAAAAATAATCTACTTCTGTTTGCAAAAGAGCGGCTAGCTACTAAATGCAGAACAGGTTCACTATCTGGTACAGAATTTTGCATAAAAATAGCAGCAGTAGCAATCGTACGGCTTCCCCATAATTTATCAGACAATTTTGTAAAGTCTATAACCTGCAATAAATTATATACTGAGAATAGTTCCCTCCTAAATGTTTTATCCTTCTGATACATTATCGGTACCGTAGGCTGAATCATACAAAGAATGGCGTCTTTTTTAAGTAACTTCATTGATTGTACCAAAAAGTGTAGAGCAGGGTTTTCATCAGGTATATTGATGTTGCTTTTATAACCTATTCTTGCCTTTAACGCTTTGAAGTAATTTTTACGGCTTGGTTCTTTCCCTTCTTCAGGGGCAAGGTTAAATGGCGGATTCCCTATTACCAGGTCGAAGTCGTTTTTATCAATGTCTACAATATACTCAAAAAAGTCCTTCGTAACAATATTATTACTTAAATCCGGAAATCTCAGTTTACCCCATGTTTTTGGGTCTAAGTCAACTTCATCAAGAATAGCTAACGCAAGGCTGAAAATAGACAATCTTATAGCATCCTGCTGAATATCAATACCATAAATACTTTTTAAGAGTAAATCCTTTAATACAGATAGCGGCGGCTTAATTAATTTTCCTGTTTGTTGCCATTGCTCATAACGCCACCACTGAACAATACGTTTGTAGGTTTTTACTAAAAAGATTCCAGACCCACAACTTACGTCGATAAGTTTAAAATCCTCTTTTGGTGATTTCAGTGGCATACATTCATCTACCAATGTACCAACAATCATTTCAGGAGTATATACAATATCTTTACTATCTGTCAATAATTCCTCATAGACAGAACTTAATATTTCTACCGGTAAATGAGAAAATGAATATAGTCTCCAAAATACAAATTGATTGTCCAGGACATTCCCGTCAAGATAATTGGCAAGTTCCTCAACACCTGTCTTCCTGATGGCTTCTCTTTCCTCTAATTCCTCTGATTGATCCCACTCAAATATTTTTCCATTGAAATCTTTGGCCAACTGGTCTAGTAAATCAAGTAATTTTCCTTTTCGGATTACATCACAAAAATCCTGGCATTTAAAATGGGTTTGAAAATATGTCCCAGCGAAATATCCGCTGTGGCTATCTACATCCCTTTCTTCCAAATATTTAATCAATAAACTCTGTACAAGTAACTTCAAGGCTACATGACGATTTAATCCCGATTTTACCTGAAAACTTCTATAAACTTCTTTTAATTCCCTGATTAAATCCCTTGCAGCAGAATGTTCAAACTTGAAGTGCTTTTTCTCGTTTTGTTCTTCCCAGAATAATCCGTCATTAAAACTTTGTGCATTAAAACTTTTGATAGCCTCGCCCGTCAGCATGATAATTTCGCTAGCATAGTTATCATTGTCTTCGTCGGGTTTTTCCCTTGAATCGAAAACTCCAACATTCATTTTTTCTACTATGATATAAATAGGAACCTGATAACCATTCCACATTTCAATGTGAATCTGATTTTTTTTCTCAGTGGTTAAAACTTTATTAGTGTAGTCAAATAGGTATAATTGTGGAACAGCCGCACGCCCATCCTTGAAAAAGCGAAAATGAACCGCATCGGCATTAAATTTGCTTTTGGCAGTTTCTAAAGCAAATAAAATATCAGGTGAAGCAAGTCTTTTTTCAAGCTTCTCATAATTTTGCGTCAACAGAACGCCGCCTTCATCTTTTTTATCTAAAAAAGAGAAGTTAAGGTCACGAATTTTTTCTTCAAATAACGTCGTTGCCATACTAATTTTTACCGTCAATTATATTAAACAAAACTACAATTTTAAGTCTACTTTTACACATTTCGTAAATTGATTGATTAACAACTTATTAAGAAAATTATTGAATTATTTTCAAGCAATTTTTGCTTTGATTTCCCCCATATCCCGTTCAATTTTCTTTATTACCATAGCTAAATTGTTCATATCATAAGTCTCAGGCTTGAAATGTTCACGTTCAAGGCTACCAGCATATTCCCATATTTCGGCAATATCAGAAAATTTGATTTCATAGGAATTATAAAGTGAATTGTCTGAATTTAAAACAAACATATTTTTACCATTGTTGTTCAGGCGTTTATATACCATTTCATTGTTTTTGGTAATGATAATATAGGTTCTGCCGTCTAATACATCCCCAAGCTTTTCAACATACCTTCCAATTATTGAGGACTTATTGTTATGTGGAGGCATTGAATCGCCGTCTACAGGAAACACACGATGCTTCTCATTTTTATTCAGCCAGGGTAGGTAGATATGATCGAGTTCAGATATAAAGCTAAAATCGGCGTAACCGCCAGCAGCATAACCGGCTTTCGCCTTATGCGTAACCACCTCAATCATATTATCCCCATTATCGTCAACAGTAATGGGCAATACAATCCGATTATCTTCTAATTTGACTAAATCATCTATAGACACTTTTCTAAGGTCAACAGTCAGCAACAAATCAATGCTTATATGATAGAACCTCGAAATAACCAACAGCGATTCAGCCGGCGGCGTATTTTTTCCATACTCATATTTCTTATATTGATCAAGCCCAAATTTCATTCCTTCGGAAGCCGCCTGTTGCGATAAATTCCGTTTGCTGCGAAGAAATTTTAAGTTATCAGAAATATGCAACATTTACAAATGTGATTTTAAGTCACTACAAATATAAACATAATAGTGATTTAAAATCCTTATTTTGTAAAATATTTTTTTTAAATCAAAAAGATTAAGATAATATGATTTATTATACATATAGACGCTGGGAGAAGAAAAATAAATGAAAGAAATTAAGTATATTTGATTTTGAATAACCTTAAATAAATCTAGCATAAATAATTTACAAACATGAAAATTACTATTCCAAATTTACAATTAGAATTAGCAAATAATCTTGCAGAAATTGGTCAAATCAATATTAAATATATAAATAACAAAGAAGAGTTTTTAGGTTATATTTCTAAAATGAACGACGAAACATTAGAATTTACAATGATGAAAATGTATACTGAAAAAGGCAAAAATCCATACTGTGATATTGATTTTAAAAACATAGATACAATTTCCATAAAATATTCTCGCTCTGAAAATAATTTTAAAGAGTTTATAGTCGACCATTCCTAAGTATCTTACAATAAATTACGTATTTACACGTATTGATGTTTTATCATTTTTATCATTCATTTGTTTAGACAACTTGCCCCGCACTTATCAAATAAAAGCTCAACTATTTTAAAGCAAAATCATTAGCGGTTTGTAGCGATTATCACTTGCTGCCAAACTTAAATTACAATAATTATGATTGATGTAATGAAATTATATTGGAAACTCTATGCTGAGTGGTTTTCAAACGAACAACTTTTATCAGGGTTTAACAATCCCGTAAAAGATTATAGTACAGAAAGTACTGGGAAGATTATTGATATAGGTTGTGGGCAAAGCTCTTATTTATTAGATTTTTTGGATTCAAACTTCGAACTATTTGCAATAGATACAGATGAAATGCAATTGAATTATTTAAGTGATAGGGTTAAAGAATCAGGTTATGAAGCTAATAGATTAAACTACTCTTCAAATGAATTCTCTTCAGAAAATTTTAAAGACACCTTCTTTGATGCAATAATTATTTCAAACTTGTTACACTTTTTCACAAAACCGAATGCAAGTGATTTTATATCTCAAATAAAGCAACATTGTAAAACCGGAACTTTAATCTCTATAATAGTACATTCAGAAGAGCATCTGACAAGCAAAAATGAAATTACTTCGAAAAGCTATTTCAAATCCTTCTATACAAAAAGTGATTTGCATAATATGTTCCCAAAATCAGAATACGAATACTTGTACTATGCAGAAAAAGAAAAACTTCCGGATGCTTATGAAACAGAATTTCTCAAGCATTGGATAAATGAACTTTTAAGAGGAATTTATGACAACAAGCAAATTCAAAAAGAGCAAGAAAAATATTTTAAAAAAAGTAGAATAAACAGTCTCGAATTACTTGTCAGAAAGAGATAACAGGTAAGCATTAAAGTGAGCATCACCTTTCGATGCTCAAAATATTTAAAACTTTTAAATAAAACTTTTAATCTCCAAAATAATATGAATACAAATACATTTGAATGGACTTCTTTTGTTACTGAAATTGAAGAACTTTCAGAAAAAGGAAAATCATTTTTAGAATTTAGTTCTAAAGACAGTGATGAATTTCAAATTTTCACCGATAATTACAAAGTTTGGCGAAATGAAGTGATCACCTTTCTAACAGATAGGTTTGACAGCAACAATTATTATGTTTTACAATTTAAAATGGGGAATTCTAATAGATATAATTTTGGTGGTCCACCCAAACCCATAGAGCAAAAAATAAAAGAAAAAAAAGAAGATATAACCTCCGACTTGCGGTATTTAAAATTCATTCTTCAAATGGTTAGTATTTCAGACATATATACCAAACCACAAGAAATAAATCTTTCCATTAGGCAGAACTACACATCTGAAGAAATTTTAGAATTGTTGTTGAGTAAACTTTACGATTTATATGGTGACGGCATATACCCTGTTAAGCAGATACTCGAAGGAAATGGAATAACATTAAAAAAAACGCGCGAAGAGTTTGAATACGTTTCCATTCTGGAAAGTAATGATTTTATCGCAAGTAATAATATAAGCCGTGAGGCCGATGCCCAACTAACACTAAACGGTAAACGGTATGTGGAAGAAAAAAGAAAAATAGCCAGCCCCAATTATAATTCAATTGCCGATGACTACATTGAACTTAGCTCAAAAATTGACGATTTAAAAATTGAGTTAGAAAAATTAGGGTACGGTCAAAATATAATCTTTGAAGAATTAGAAGAACTTAAGGAATATTTTACTGTGCTAAATAAAAAGAGCTGGGCACAGTTGCTAAAAGGTAAACTATTTGATCTTGGAAGTAAGCAGATAATTAGCTGGGATGTGATGAAAATGATATACGAATCTGTTGTTCATGACACTTTAAGGTTACAATAAAAACATATCAGCTCTTTAAATTAAAAACACATACAAATGCTTGATTTTTTAAATAAAGACATCTTTGATGTTAATTGTGACTTGTGGGTTGTTCCGGTATCTACTGAAGGTACCATTTCTCATTCATTCCACGTTGGGATTGAAAAATTAAGCAATTCCAATATTGAATGGGAAAAGAAAAAATATTCATTAGGCGATGTAGAGATATATTCTTTCAGTCAGGGAAAAAAAATTAAACACATAGCTTTAGTTTGTACAGTTGATAGAAATCAAGGCGCATATTATGCTATCAGACTTATAGGTAAAAGACTTGCAGACAAAATTTTCCAAATAGGAAACATTAGAGAAATTGCCACTCCTTTACTTGGTACAGGAGCAGGTAAACTGCATCCAGCTTTTAGCCTTAATATAATGAGAAGTGCATTTTATGAAACTGCCGGTACAGAAGCAATTAGCTTAACCTTTTGCTCTCTTGATAGAAAGGCACCATATATTTTTGAAAGGAATGATCTGCACACAGACATTCCTAGTGCGCAACAAGTTATAATGGCGGAAGCTAGCCATATAAAAGAAAATGAAATTATTAAAAAAATACGATTTGAGAAAGACTTTTATTTTGGATTAGCTGCAATAAAATTCAATGAATATCTTGAATTTAACACTACACATCCAAATTTTTACACAAACTTAGCAGAAGAGTTCAATAAGTCTAGTTTAACTTTTAAAGAATTCTATAACAATATCACTTCTACAGAACAACAAAGTTTTACAGAACTCTGTGGTGAATTAATTTCATATATTGACTACCATGCATATCGCAAAAACATTTGGAATAAGTACCCTGACAAACGTATTTTAGCTCGTTCAGCTGTTCGTCAAAATAATTGGTTTTTGAACTTAATTAAGTACAAACAAACTAAAAACATCAACTCGTTAAGTTCAAGCATTAAAAATGCCTTTATATTTTTACTTTCTCCTGCTACAAGCCTAACAATGCTTTCTGACAACCATAGAATAAAAGTTTTTGAAGAACTTTTTTCATCAAAATACCAAGGCGAGGAATCATTGAACCAATTGTTTAGTTTTTTTAAAAGCCTTGAAGTAAGACCTTTAAATGAAATAAATACAGGAGCATTATACAGTCGTATTCTTTATTTACCCTTTATTAAACCTATCTGGAATGATGATATTAAAATCAAGACAACACTAGAACAGAACTTAACTGATACTGATCTCACATTAGCAAGTACATTGATTGAAGAATGTCTTAAAAACAAGTATAAAAAATTAGACTTAGGCAATTGCGGATTGACTAATTTAACAATAGTCCCTGAGCTTTTTGAATGTGTTCATCTGGAAGAATTAACTTTAAGCAATGAATGGTCAGAGTATATTGATGGTAAATGGCGAAAAATTTCAAGTAAAAACAACGGAAGAAGAAATAATATTCAATCATTTCCGGAAGATATTAGCAAATTGACAGAACTTAAAGTCTTAATCTGTGGTGGAGACTGGAGAAGTCTTGGTGACAAGTTCGAAAATGAATGGAAAATAAATAGCTTCACTCCTATTACCAAGCTTAAAAAATTAGAACATCTAAACCTCAGTAATAATAAGCTGTTAAACTTGAAGGGATTAAATAAGTTAAGCAATCTAAAAATTGTACATCTTAATAATAATGAAATTTCCAAAGTGGAAGTTTTAGACAACTTAAAGGGCTTAGAAGAATTATACCTAAGCAATAATAAAATAAAGACTGTTACTTTCTTAAGTCGATTACCTAAAATCAAAACAATTGACCTTCATAGCAATCAAATTAAAATTCTGAAGCCCCTTATCAATGTTATTACAAATATTGGTATAGTAAATGATAAATGGCGAATAAACACGCTCAGTATTGCACGGAATCCTTTGGAGCAACCTCCAATGGAAATTGTTAACATAGGAAAAGAGGCCGTACTTGCCTTATTTAAAGACATTGAGGATAGAGGAAAATATATTAATAAAGATATAAAGATTATCCTTGTTGGTAATAGCGAAGTAGGTAAAACAACCTTAGTAAAGTATCTTGACAATGAAAAAGATATTGAAAAACCTCATTTACCTACGCTTTGGATGGTCGAAAAAACAATTAAGAGCAAATATCGAATTGCAACAATTGGAGATGAATGTCTACTACATATTTTTGATTTCGGGGGCCATGATTATTTTCATGACACGCACCACCTCTTTTTTAGTACAAATACAATTTACTTATTACTTTGGGATAAAGAAACAAATTCTTTAAACCTGAGAAAATCACTTCAACAAACAGAGGAAGGAATAGAAATTGAAATTGAAACACAGGACTATCCAATAAAATATTGGCTCGACTCCGTAAAATTTTACACAAAAGATATTGAAACGGATAATATTGAACCAGGAATCAAACGTGAAAACACCTACAACAGTTCCCTGCTTTTGATTCAAAATAAAGTTTCAAATGCTTCGGCCATTTTTCCTGTATACAATAAGACCTTAACGGACAATTATCCATTCATATATGATATTATAAATATTTCTATCAAACAACCAAAAAGGAATACGGATCATTTTGATAATTTGTTCTCGGAAATACTTAATAGTATGAATATCATTGGTGCAAATCTCCCAAAATTTTATGAGCCAATTAAAAACAACATTCCCTCCTACGTTGGAAAACCAATCATAACTATTCAGGAATTTCTCAGCTATTGCAACAAGATACTTAGAGCCCCAATTACTGAAGACCAATGCAGGCGATTGGTAAAGTACTTGGTTCAAATTGGAGTCCTTTTATATTCTGATAAAAATAAAGAGGAAAAAGTATATATCGATAAGGAATGGATAATTAAAAGTATTCATAATATTCTAAAGAACTTAAAAGACAGTAAAGGAGAATTTGATAGAAATTATGTGATAAGCATCTTGAAAGTCGATAATAATACTGTTGATGATCTACTGCTCATGATGCAGGAATTTAAAATGATTTTTAAACATCCTTATTCAGATTTGTTTATAGCACCACTTTATTTGCCCAAACTACCGGACGGCAAAATAAAATTGTTTCTCAATGACAAACTAATACCTTACAGGAGATTTGAATACAATGGTTTTATTCATAAAAGTGTTATTCTCAGCATTTTTCAAAAATTTAGCTCACAAATTCCGATAGACAATAACAATGAAATATTCTATTATTGGAAAGATGGATTAGTAATAAAGGATTCTGGAACTGAAGAAATTGTAATGATTAAATTTCACCTTGGCAATGAAGAAGGCAATGCATGCATAGATATATATGAATTGTCAAACACCAAGAAACACCTCTTCACTGAGGAAGTTATTAAGTATATTAGGGAAGTCAATCTGGGATTTGATATTGAAGAAATGGTTACATTAAATGGTATTGATTTCATCTCTAAAAAGGTTTTAGAGAAAAATGCAGCTGTTGGTAAATATACTTTCTCCGAAAAGAAATTATCCGATTTCAACAATACTAAAAAAGAAGAAAAATATTTTAAACTTAAAGATTACGAATCATTTATTGACCAGCCAATAAAGAAAAAGAAAGTTGTTATTTCTTATTCGAAGAAAGATTTGGCTCAGGTACATACTCTTATAAGGTTTTTACAACCACTTATTGATAATGACCTCATAGAACAACCTTGGTATTGTACAATATTTAATCCGGCCGATGAATGGGATACAAAAATAAAAAGTAAGTTTGAAGAAGCTGACATTGTTTTCTTTATGATTAGTGAATATTTTTACAGTACAAAATATATCGTTGATAATGAAATTACAATTGCTATTAATCGATATGATGAGGGTGATGAAATAAAAATTATACCGGTCATTTTAGACTTCTACGATTGGGGGAGAAAAGGCAAATATGATCTTCGCCGATTTTCGTCACTACCCTATCAGGCAAAACCGATAAGTGATTTTGGCAACCCTAAAATTGCATGGAATACAATTACAAGTTCGGTAAAAGCAATGATTGAAAAAGATCTTGACCCTGGAAAGAAAGAAATTATTAGCAGGAGTTTACAGGAAATTTATGAAAGACAAGTGGAAGGTAAACTTGATAACAATACCTAATCATTTTTATTTAAAAGAAAATTATGAACGAAATTGACTTTCTAGTCAAACTGGCAAAAAAGGGTTTTGACAAGTTAAAAAATAACTTGAGCATTGTATTAATACTACCTGCAATCTTAGGCGGTTTGTGGCAATTGATAGAATTATCTTCAATTTCATTTTCTTTTATGCGATTCTTTTCTGTTTCGCAGGTCATTCCTGACGGCTTACTGATTTTATTTATCCTAATATTATTTATTTTATCTTCAGGATTTCTATATATGGTATACTATTATACTATTAATATATATCAATCTGAACAAAATAAAGAAGAAGAAATAACTAATAGAACTTCAGACAAGGAAAACCTTATAATTGCTTCAATACTATTGGTTTGCTATATATTATCACTTGCCTGCTACCTTTTTTCAATAAAACACTTTTTAGAAAAACTAGATTCGTTGTTTACACTAATAATACTTTTTCCGGTTGGTATGACAATAATATATTTAGCAATTGCATTTTATATCTACGGAAATCTCTATTGTCGTCACCAAAAAATTTGGAGTATAATTTTCAGGAATACTTTGTGGGGAATCCCAATGGTAGTATTTATTTCTTGCCTAATGTTTGCTTCACAATTTCATAATATGTTTTTAATGCCTAAAGACCTGGTAAATTCCGAAATTTTAAAAGAAAAAATTGAAAAAGAAAATCCAAACATGTCATTTGAAATAGCCTATATGAATGATAAATATATTTTCTTGAAGTTCTATGGATTCGTGAAATTTGGCGGCAAAAACAAACAAGAATTAGTAAAAGTGATTAAGTTTGATAATCTATTTAATAATGAAACTAAAGGATATACCTTCCCGAAAGGTTTTTAGTGGCATCATTTGTCTAATTAATTTTTCCAATCGGAAATAGATGCATAATCATAAAGATTTAATACACAAACACATCAACAAACATGTTGTTTGCTCATGAAAATTCATAAGCTAAAATAATTAAAATGTTTTTTTTATTAGGAAAAATAGTTAAGTTTACAATATAAAACTTCTATCGATTGAACAATTTACCGTCCTATAAAGCAGAAAAAACTGCCGAAGAAATAAAGATACAATACCTCTTTGAAAGTGTTGGAACAAAAAATATTATTAAGGCTATCGAATACACTCCTGTAACAGTAATGGGTGGCAGAACAGTTTACAATCTTGGCTTTGGAGATTATGATGAAGCATTAGGTACAATTATTGATGATGTAAATAGTAATAATGGTGATATGTATATTGTCTTTAATACTGTTTTGAGCACAGTGCCAATGTTTTTCGAAAAAAATGAAGATTCAGTTATTATTGTAAGTGGTAGTGATAGTCATAATGAATTTATTAATAATTGTTTACCAACTTGCAAAAAGAAATGTATCAATGAATGCAAAAATTATCAAAGACGAATCAAGACATATCGTTATTATGTAAACAAAAATTTCGAACAATTAAGTGAAGAATATATATTCTTTGGACGCAATATAGCAAAAGCAAACACTTTTGTACAGTATATACCTGATAATCATTACGATGATATTTTGGTTTATAAGAAAAAATGATATAAATTTGCAACAGATTAAGTATATTATTATTAATTAATACTTATAACACATTCCCGATGAAAACAAATAAAACAACTTTGAAACCTTCAATGGTAATTTCTATGTCTCCAAAGACTAAAGAAAGAATTAATGCTGTTGCTAATAATTTAAAAGGTAAAGAATTGTTTACCGATAAAATTGAATTAGCAAAGAAGACTCTTAGCGAATTAAAGTCTCTTCCTATTTAAGATATATCCATAACGATAGATAAATAAAGGCGATTTAGAAATTTCTAAATCGCCTTTTGCTTTTACAACAATTAACTCAGTACTCCTTTAATCCATAGAATACGTATTTATACGTATTGCAAATAAGCAATTTAAATCATTCATTTGTTATACCTGCAGATGCTATAATTCCTTTATAGAATAAGCCCAACTTCAATAAGCAAATACAACAGCAGGCATAAACCCTTAATAATAAACCCTGTAAGAGAACACAACCTCAAAAATAAAATAGGTATGAGCCATCTTTATATTTCATATGACCAGGCTGATGGATATCAATATGCAAAAAAATTACATGAAAGTTTAGAATCGGGATTACCTAAATTCTCAACTTGGTTGTTAGATATTCATTTAACCGAAAGCGAAGACTCATTTTCAGAAGCAAATGAAGCAATGCAAACTTGCAAATGTTTTATTTTAATAATATCAAATAATAGCACTTCAACTAACTCAAGATGCAAGCAAGAGCTAAAAAAAGCAATTGAATATAAGAAACCTATAATAGCTGTCCAATACATTTCCAATATAAACCTACTCCCACGCCTATTAAACAGGAAGTGTTTTCTTTCTTTTGGAAGCGATAAAAGTGATGAGATTAAACAGCATTTAAATCAAATTGATTCTTTTGAACAAAAACTCAATACGCTAAAAGAATACTTAAAGGATGCCGAAAATGATTTGTTATACACTAATGGCGAAAATAAACCAAGAGTGGAAAGTGAAATTACAGTATTGAATGAACAGATTAAATCTCTTCAACAATACTTAAATAATAAAGATGAAACGGCAAAACTCACAGAAGAAAGAATAATGTTAAGTATCGAAAGAGAAAGACGACCTGAAAGAACTAATGCTACTTCTGCACCAACCTATAAAGTGATTAACAATCCTCCAACTATAGCCCCTTCATACTTTCAGGATAGAATCATAGAAACTGATTTGGCAGTTAATTTTTTACAAAGTGAATCCATAAAAATTATCAGTATTATTGGCCGAGGAGGTGTTGGCAAAACAGCTATGGTGTGTAGGCTCCTTAAATCTTTAGAAAGAGGAATATTACCTGATGACTCAAAAGGCATAGACCTTTCCGGTATCATTTATATGACTGAAATTGGAAGCAGGCCTATTAGTTTTCCTAATCTCTTTGCTGATCTATCATTGTTAGTTGAAGAAAACAAAAGAGAATCATTAATGCAATTACAGGAAAATAGTCAATCAACTGTTATTTCAAAGCTAAATACACTGTTAGAACTTATACCTTCAAAACCAATAGTAATTCTTTTGGACAATTTTGAGGATAAAATTGATTCTGAAACCCGTAACATAAAAGATACCGAATTAAAAGAGGCTATAGTACATCTATTAAAGATGACTAATCATGCAATAAAATTCATTATTACCACCAGAATACTTCCAATAGATTTTAATTTTATTGAGCCCGGACGTCAACGTATTATTGATTTAAACGAAGGTCTGGAAAGTCCTTATGCAGAAAATGTACTAAGAGAATTAGATGGTGACGGACATCTTGGACTAAAAAATGCCGATGAGGGATTATTAAATAAAATTAAAGAAATTACAAGAGGCTTTCCAAGGGCTTTAGAAGCATTTTACGCTATACTATGTGCTGACAGAAGCACTTCTATAAATGATTTACTAAATACTTTATTGCCGACTGACACTCTTACCCAAACACTTGTTGGTGAAGCCTATAATCGTCTTTCAGAAACCGACCAAAAAATTATGCAGGCACTTGCTATTTATGGGTTTCCGATACTACCCTCAGGAATCGATTATTTGCTGAGATCTTTTATACCAAATATTGATAGCTCAGTTGCTCTAAAGAGATTAGTAAATATGCATTTTGTTAGAATGGATGGGAGAGAATTCTATTTACACCCACTTGACAGGGAATATGCTCTATCTAGAATTCCTTCAATGTATACCTCAGGAGAAAATTCAGATTATTTTAAAAAACAATTATTTACTATAGCTGCAGAATACATGGAAGAAATTGCTCTTCCCAGAGACGAATGGAAAACATTAAGTGATATTACACCTCAAATTAGACAATTTTATTTACTCGCAGAATCTGAAAATAGCTTCGATGCAAAATACGTCCTGAAAGATTTGAGTAATTTCATTGAAAGAAAGGGTGGTTTTGGCTTAAACCTGGAAATGGCCGAAAAACTTGAGCAAATTGCTTTAGACTCTGATACAAAGCGAGCAGCAATTGAACTTCAAGCCAATGCATATTGGCGAAAAGGTGATCTGGATGAAGCAGTAAAGCGCCAAAAGAAGATACTTAAGTTTATTGAAGAGAATGATAATGACCATGAAAAATTACGTCTCAAAGGTAATTTATTAATCATGGAAAATGAGCTAAAAACGCCTCAAGAAAATTTAGATTCTTTTTCACAATTATTAAATGAATTAGAAACTAAATATCCTTGGTATTACCAAAACATCGCAGTCATACATGACAACTTAGCCATGAATTATAAACGCTTAGGATACTATGATAAAGCCATTTCGCACTCAAAAGAAGCTTTGGAATTGAGTTTAAAACACGAGGATTTAGATTCAATTGAAGCGCAAAACCATAATTATGGATCAAAGGTTAAGGCTGTCGATAGAAAGCTTGCTGTCGAGTATTTTCAAAAAGCATTGGATTTATCTGAGCAATCTGGAAACCCTCTTTGGAAAGCAAATCACCTGGCTGCTTTATCTGGCTGTTATTTTGATGACGGTAAAACAGAAGAAGCCATTGATTATATTAAAATGGCTTTACTAATAAGAAAGGAAATTGTCGATTTAGGAGGAGAAGCTAATGATTCAGTAAGTTTAGCATCATATTTATTACATCAGGGGAAAATTAATGAAGCATTAATCCTCTGTCAAACAGCTTTATCTCAGGCAAAAGAACTTGGTTTAAATCTAAGTGGTTATTATATGATTTTATCTGAAATATTGTTATCTGAAAGACAATTGGAAAAATCACTGGAATACATTAATGATTCAATTTCAACAAATAAAAGTGCTTCTTATGGCAGATATAACTTAGCAGGTTTAATTTGGCTTTTATTAAATAATAAATCCGAATCAAAAAAGTATTTTGAAAAAGCATTAAATGAAGCCAATATTTACATCGATAGATGTGATAAAAATGCAGGAGCTTTCACATCCAAAGGGTTTGCTTTTGCTGGATTATTTAAATTAAATATTGACTATGAACAAAATAAAATAAAAGCAATTACAGCCTATAAACAGGCAAGAAAGCTAGATTCTGGAAAAGGAATCATTCAACAGAGATTAAAGTTCTTTGATTACCTCGGTATCAAAGATGATTACCCAAATATATTTGAATCAATAACCGGTAAAGTTTTTGAAGCGAAAAAAAACATGGATAGTATACAATCAATAGAAGAACCTAAAACAAAACCTTTAAAAGCATTTATATCATATTCAAAATATGATGGTGAAAGCTGTGAAGACAATATTAATTATTTAAAAGAGTTTAAAACAACCCTTGCACCTCTAAGCAATAGATTCAATAACTTGATAGAAACATGGGATGACACATGCCTTATAGCTGGTGATCAATGGGATGATGAAATCAAAAATCAACTCAATTCATGTGATATAATCTTTTTATTAGTGAGCAGCCATTTTTTGGATACACCGTATATTGTTAATGTCGAACTTAGTAATGCAATAGAGAGGCATGAAAAAAAAGAATGTATTGTAGTCCCTATTGTAATAAAAGCTTGTGGTTGGAAAGATATTCCTATTTTAAAAAAAATCAATGGGATTCCAAGAAAAGGCGGCAACATATCTGCTTGGAAAAACAATCGTAGTTGGACAAGTAGAGATGATGCTTGGTATCATGCTTATCAGGAAATTAGTAAATTAATAACAAAATTTAAAAATGAAAAACAATAACATCAACTCTTATCAAAATATATTAAATAAAGCATCTTTATTCAATTCCCGAATTGACAACTAAACTATTTGCAGGGAACAATTTATGATGATAAGTTTGAAATAATTTAAAAAGCAACAAAATGCCTTGGAAAGAAATACTGACTGTAATAGCCGCGATAATTATAAGTGCATATGCACGTGATTTATTTTATCCCTATAAAAACAATAGGTATTATAATAACAAGTCAAAAAAAAGAAAAATTAAATAGCAAAAACGTTCTTAACCCGAATTTGAAAAGAAAATTACGTATTTATGCGTATTGGCAGTTAATCATCAATAAGTTTCATTTGTGAACAAATCACCATTGCTCCAGGCCTAATTACTAATTATAATAAAAAAGTAAAATTACCAAAGAAAAACATGAAGAAAATTACATGCACAATAGTATTGTTTTTGATGACGCTTTCCTCTTTCAGTCAAGAGACAATTGATGTCTCAGAAAAAACTATTAAAGTTCCGGCACTAAGTGAGGAAGTATTCTATTATGGTTTTGCAGAAGGTGATAAACTGATATTTAGTTTAGAAGAAATTAATGGTAAAGAAGTAAAGGAAATTGAAATTATTGAATATCCCTCGAATTCTAAATTCTCAGATTACAAAACAAAGAAAATTGAAAACAAACAAATTCAGGTAATTAAAAAAGGAGTTTATAAATTCAGAATAGCCAATTCATCCTTGGGAGGTAGAATTTGCAAAATTAAAATCCAAAGAATCCCTATAAATGAGAAAACAAAAAATTTCAATACCACAGTAAATTGGGTCGAAAAACAAGAAACTACTTATAATACATTTACAAAAGACGTTACAATTGGTTACGATATAAAATATGAATCAAGGGTTAAAAAAGAATTAGTAAAAGTAGACACTATAGTGACACAATTATTTGATAAAGAGTTGAGAGTGCACTCAGAAACTGCAATTGGAAAAAATCAGTATACATATGCAACAGTAGAACTTCCAACAAATACTTACATCCCAAATCAAATAAATCCATATAAAGCAACTGAAGTCATTTCTTGGTCATATTGGCTTGGTGTTGGGCAAAAATCAAAAGAGGAATATGAAATGTCTAATAAAAAATTTACTACCGGCATTAGTGCTTTAGGTGCATTAACAGGTTATGGGGCACTTGCGTCATTAGCAATTACAGGAATTTCAATGTTCAATAATACCAATATTGGAGATAATGTAAATTTTAAATTTTATGGCATTCAAAATGGAAAAGAAATTATCATTGATTATGGAAATGTGATTTCAGCATCGGGTAGAAATGAAAATATAAAACAAGGTTCATTCTCAGTTCAGTTATTTAATGATAATTTTAGGGACGGAATCGATGTAAACCTAAAGATGGTAGTAATACAAATTCAAAAAACCTGGCAGGATGTCAAATACGAGGAAAAAATTGAAACTCCCAAAATTGAGAAGCAAGTTTTCAAAGAACCTATTGTAACAACTGTAAAAGTACCGGTTATAGAAGAATAATGGTAATATATAATTGACCAATTAATTATTATTATTTTCTAAGAACCTTTCAACTTCCTTCAGTATATGTTCGTCTCCTAACCTATCTTCTTCAAGATGGCGCTCATAATCTATCCTTATCTCCCTGCAAAATAGAAAAACAAATAAGACAAAAATCAAAACTACAGGACATAAAGCAAGCATAGTTTAAAATTTAAACAACCTTCATTTTTGAAACAAAGAGTGTGGATTAATAATACTAAGCTAAGGTGCTGATCAAATAGCAACTACTATATACTATTCAGGAATACAGCTATTCAATTCGAGAATCAAACAAAGTCCCATTTGGTTGTGATAATACCCACTTATAGTTTTGCTTAAACCCAAAACCAAAAATAACCAACTATGAGGTCATACTCCGAATCGCTGATGGCTGAACTAACACAACAACTCCAAACAATTAATTCCGAAACAACAAATGCAATAAAACAAACTGAACAATCCATAAAAGCAACAATTAAAACAATCGAAAAACTAAAGGCATTTTTCAATAAATACCACTTTGAAAACAAATCAGAAGAAATCGAATTTTTCAAGATGATAAAGCCTGTTTTTGCAGCCAAATTGATTTACTTCAACGAAATTTATAATATAGAAATTGCCAAACCTTCCGGGTCAAAAAAAGCAATTAAAAAACACTATGGAAATCACCTGCAAAAATTAAAGCTATTTCACAAAGAGAATATTGAATTCTACAAATATTACAGGGCAGGAAATGACAGTCTGGATAAAAAATACTTCCTAAGAGGCAAACATGACATCAAACTTACTTTAGACAGCTTCTATTTTCAATCAGATCACAGCTTTGCTACATCACACGATTACAAAGTAGCCAAAATTATAGCCCATGATGAAATACAATCATTCTTAAACGCAAATCTAAAATCACTAAAACAACCAACATCAATTGATAAAAGACTAAAATGGTCAGCATCAAAAGCGGCCCTAGTAGAATTATTATATGCTTTAGACACCGTCGGTGTATTCAATGAAGGTAAGTCAAGCCTAAACGAAACTGCAACTGCAATACAATCTTTTTTTAATATTGAGTTAGGCCAATTCAATAGAATCTACTTAGAAATAAGAAACCGTAAAACCATAGAAAAAACTCATTTTCTGAACACATTAAGGGAAAACTTAGTCAAACGAATTGAAAACGCAGATGAAAAATAAATGGCCACTTATGTAATAAGCAGCCATGTATTCTATTTTAAATGTTCCGTTTATTATTCCTGCTTTGTCATTCCTGCAAAGACGGAAACAGGAATGGCAACGAAAACTATTTATTATCAACTATCCCCGTAATCAGTGCCATCATAACAGCATCCTCCATACGGTCATCGGCTCCGTCAATGGCACCACTGATATTACCAATTAGTAAAGGCCAATCTGGATCTGTATTTCTTTTAGGTTTCTTCTTTCTGGCATAAACCGAATGCCTTGCAATAGAAGAAGTAGTAAGGATCACTTGCTTATCCTTCTGCGTAAAATTGGCTTGATTCACTACACTATATTCATAAGCAACGATATAATTATGCAATACAGCATAGTCGTCCTCATATTCACATTTTGCCAAAAGTGAATTGATAAATGATTTCAGGCTGTTCTTGGCCTCAATCGTTTCAAGTGAATTATTGATTGTATCGTCCAGCAAGTACCCGGAATCAGAAACAATAGCTGCAACCCTGTCAGAGTAAATGAATTTGAATGTAACTCCATTGGTCATTGAAACAAATGAAGGATTCTCGTTAGCAATTGATTCTGCTGAGCTAATAATCCCAGTTAAGGTCAACGGTAGGCTTATATTATCATAATAAGAAGTCAACAGTTGATGGTGAGTCTGTCCTGCTGTATCATAGGGGTTGTCTTTATTTACAGGAATTGGATCAATGACAGTATCAACTTTGTGATAAGCTGCATCTGATTGAGATTGCATATCAATATTGTCGCTACATGAAATAAAAAAAGGAAATACAAAAATGCATAAATAAAAAAATTTCATAATAATTTAATGTTTAAAAATGGAACTGAATTTTCAGTTCATTTCGCCCGGGGTAATCTGAACAGTGGGTTGGATTTTCAAAGCAAATCCTTTTGAATTCGAAGCAAAATTACCTCTGAATACAAGCGCTAACAAACCCTCAGGTATCCGATTCCTGAATTAAAACTGTTTCATTCCCGAATTAAACACTTAACTAATTCCACTAATTTGCCCATACTCAAAACATTGCATTAAATCATTAATTTTATTGCAGTTTATCCTGTTTTGACAAGTGTTTGCACAAGTTTTTTAATAATTTAGCTACGTTTATTTATCAAAAAACAATCCTCAAAATGTGCTTTAAAAACAACAGGCCTGACAACATAATTGGGGTTACCATACTAATCCTTTTAGTGCAGATCAGCATAGCACAAACCAATACAAAAACCGATAAAAAAATCGAAGCAATTAAACAACTCAAAGAAGCCAAATCAACAAATGATTTTGCCAAAATGACGACAGCTTATAGAGCTTTAATTTATATATCTGATAAAAAATATACTGAAAAGTATGCCGACAGTATGTTGGGCTCTGCCAGGCAAACCAAGGATGATGAAATAATCGGGGCTGCATACCTTACTAAAGGAACATTGGAGTATGATAAAAAACGTTATTCAAAAGCATTAGATAATTTTATTATGGCTGACAATTTTATATCAAAAACTAACAATCGGTATTTAATTTTTAAGACTAAGTATACAATCGCGCAAATAAAATATTACTTGGGATTCTACCACGAAGCTATTTCCCTTTTAAAAGAGTGCCTACCATATTTCGAAGAAGAAAATGACATTGCTCATTTGAGTACGCTTCATTCTTTAGGTCTTTGCTATAACAGGATTGGCAATTATGAAAAATCATCCCTTTACAATCAGCTAGGATTGAGTATAGGGATAGAATATGAAAACTTAGAAATCACACCATACTTTAAACACTCAGAGGGCATAAACAACTACTACAAAAATGACTTCGGGAAAGCTATAGTACAGTTAAAAGGAGTACTACCCGCCATAAAACAAAAACAAGACTTTGCAAACGAAACGGTTGCTTATTTTTATATTGGAAAAAGTCATTTAGCATTACATCATGAAGAAAAAGCTATTTCCTTTTTTATTAAGGTTGATGATGCGTTTCTGAAATACAATTATATAAGACCCGATCTCAGGGAGAACTATGAATTGCTAATCGATTACTACAAGAAACACAATAATCCACAACTACAATTAAAATATATAAATCGCCTTCTCAAAGTCGATAGTATCCTTAATAATAATTACAAGTATCTCTCAAAAAAAATCTTCAAAGAGTATGATACTAAGAAATTAATAATGGCCAAGCAAGAAATTGAAAGTGCCATGATTGTAAACAATAGGGTTCATTATTTCGTTATCACGTCCCTTTCAGGCGCAATAATATTTTTGGGATGGAGACATACCCGAAACAAAAAACGCTATAAGCAAAAATTCGAAGAATTAATGAATGAAAAAGTAAAACCGGAAAAACCAATTCAAGACACTAATTCTGAAATTACATTCGATATTAATCCGGAACTGGTAAAAACCATTTTACAAAACTTGGAAAAATTTGAAAAGAACAAAAAGTACCTGGAAAAGGACATGACCTTAATAAAACTATCAGGTTATCTCAAAACCAATCCAAAATACGCATCCAAAATCATTCTAAAATACCGTGGCAAAAAAATAATCGAATACATAAGCGACTTAAAAATCGACTATATAGTTGAAAAACTGAAAACCGAAAACAAATATCGAAATTACACCAACAAAGCGCTTGCTGAAGAAGTCGGTTTCGGCTCAACACAAAACTTTACAAAAGCTTTCAACACTAGATTGGAAATGCCACCAACATTTTTCATACAACAATTAAAAAATGCTTTACCTCTATAACAAAGCATTGAAACAATCAAGAACTTAGCACCTTTTCAATAAAATCCATCACAACTTGTGATGCACTTGTGATGTAAAACAAATCAAACATCACAATTTTGTCCCATAACAATCTAAAACAAACGTTATGGCTATCGAAGTAATTACAAGAGAAGACTTAAACGAATTCCGTTTACTACTTCTAAATGATTTAAAAGAAATCTTCAGTTCAAAATCTCAAGAGCAAAAAAAGTGGCTTAAATCCAAAGAAGTCCGTAAACTATTAAACATCTCGCCCGGAACTTTACAAACCCTTCGCATTAACAAAACCCTCTCCTATACAAAAATCGGAGGTATACTTTACTATGACAGCACCGACATAGAAAAGCTTCTAACAGCAAACAAAATCTCCGCCAACAACAACCCTATTTAAATAGGTTGTTATTCCCGCATTTGATATTAAGACACAGGCTGCCAGTGACAGTCAGGCACTAAAAGTCTTTAGACTTTTATAATAACCAAAACCTCAGAACTTAAGCAACATTAAAAAAATGAATTACATAAAACACTTAACCGGCTTTTTCGAAAGGGTAACCAAGGACAAAGAGCTCAATCCAACCCATGTAAGCTTATATATGTCCCTCTTCCAATTCTGGAACTGCAATCGGTTCCGAAACCCAATAAGCATTTCCCGGGATGAAGTAATGCGTATAAGCAAAATAAGTTCAAAGGCTACTTATCATAAATGCCTAAAGGGATTACATTCCTTGGGTTATATCAAATATGAACCTTCATACAATCCATTTAAAGGAAGCCATGTAATCATGTTTAACTTTTCGGAAGACCTTAAACCCCAACCCAAAACAAGTTCAAAAAATGAACCTTCTTTTGAACCGGTAACAGAACAAGTTTTAAACAACCAAGGAACAAGTACTAAACAAGCGCTAGTACCTTATATAAACAATACAAACCATTTAAATAGTTCAAACGATTTAAACTTGGGTAAACTCAAGCAAAATTTAAAAAATGAGAATGATAATTCTTTAGATGATGAAGACATTAGTTCGAAAGAAAAAAAATTTGCATTTGATATTAAGAGGAGGACTGCCAGTGTCAGTCAGGTACACCAGGCGCCGGAACTTGAAGAAGTACAACAATATTTTCAACAACATAATTTCCCGGAAATCGAAGCACAAAAATTCTACAACTACTTTTCAAGCATCGGCTGGTTAGTTGGTGGCAAATCCCCAATGATAGATTGGCAGGCCGCCGCCAAAAACTGGATGCTAAATGCTGATAAATTTAACACAACTCATAATCAATCTAACAATCAAAATTTAAGTACTATAACATCTAAAAATTATGCAGAGCCACTCTAAAGCAACTTGTCACACTGAGCCTGTCGAAGTGTCTCTTCTTTGAAATGGGCGGTGAAATCACAATAAATTATAACCTCAGCAACCATAAAATATGAAAAAACATCTCTCCTATTCCGAAATAACCAACTGGCTGGAAAATAAAGGCCGGGAGCTTTATGGTGGCCACTTTAAAATATTTGAAGAAGACTATCCTATAGTCTATAAATTAATTGCCTACTTTCTCAAGGATGAACAAGCTTGCTTTCAATTCGATATAAACCTTAGCAAAGGAATTTTATTTTCGGGCCCTATAGGTTCAGGAAAAACTTCGCTAATGAGCCTAATGAAGTTCTTAACACCAGCAGAATACAAATTTACTATAAAACCTTGTCGTGACATTAGTTTCGAATTTATTCAGGACGGTTATGAAGTAATCCATAAGTACAGTAAAGGTCAATTGTATAGATCAGAACCAAAGATTTACTGTTTTGATGATTTAGGACTGGAAAACAATTTAAAATACTATGGTAATGAATGCAACGTAATGGCTGAAATATTATTAAGCCGTTATGACTTATTCATCAGAAGAAGAATTCAAACTCATATCACGACGAACCTTTCTGCTTCAGAAATTGAAATGCAATATGGTAATCGTGTTAGAAGCAGAATGCGAGAACTGTTCAATTTAATCGCTTTTGAAAACACTGCTGGTGATAAACGCTAAACCATGTTTAGCTTAACCATTTCGTTATAAGTTTTTCTCATGCAGCTTTGTCCTTGTACCGATTCATCCCAATAAAGTTTATGTGCTTTTATATGATGCAGCGTGAAAAAATTAAAAAATCCATTGCTTTGAAATGATGCAATTTCATAATTAACATTAATGGGTCTTAGCACTGAATCTTTTATACCCGACTCTGCTGCTCCGTCTGTTGCATCTTTTCTGAAATTAGTAGCCAAAGCATCTGAAATAGAAAAAACGTTTACCCATTTAATTTTATCATCCATCTCCTTGCTTCTTTTAGAATAAAAATTTGGGTAATAAGCGTTAATGAATTCATATGGTGTCCCAATGGTAATTAAAAGCTCAACCAAGTCTTTAGAGTTCCTTGCGGGTACATTCCCTATTGGAAACAATAAGTCAATTGCTATTAACGTTCCAAAACTGTAACTGTGCATATGTATTTTAGAATCCTCTTCTTTTTCCTGAATGTATTCAATTAGTAAATCCAAATTGCCCAATACGACTTGACTTTGCGCTCCATACTGTATATAACTGTCTGCACAGGCAAACTCTGTAGCGAGGGTAGTAATCAATGTTTTAGATTGTGGTGTTACCAATAATAAAAATGTCACAAAAGGTATAAAAACCGCACTTATATTGGTCAACGACGACAAAAAAGGTTTAACCGTTTTATCTATTCCCTTTAGTTCACTAACAAATAGTATTACCGAGGGCAGTAAAAATATAATGGCCACAGAAACAAGGAAAAAAATAGCAAATACATAAAAGGTCTGACCGGTTCGTCTGTAACTGTCAGATTTAAAAAGCCTTAATAAAACTATAGGGGATTTTCTAACAACTAGAAAAAACAAAAAAAAGTTTTTTATCAAAATGTTATATTTATTAAATCTTTCCGTTAACAACTCCTTGTACTTAAATTCATAAAATTTATAAACGACTTCATCGTTAACCTCATTAATTATGCTGACAACAGTGCTCGTCTGTTCATCTGTATAATTCACTTTTTCAACTTTTAAGTGATAATTAGAATCTGAATTAAGATTCATTTCATTTTTAAATCTTGCAGCATATTTTTCTACTGATTCTTGTTGAAAAGATTGCCCTAACCCTGTCAGATAAATTCCTATTTTAGACATGTCGAATATTTCGTTAAATTAAAATTACTTTGATATCAACTAATGTAAGGGTTTCTGGGAATCTAATCAATACGCATAAACACTTAATTATAAATCAATTAATAAGTAAAAACACCAATCACATTTTAACACTAAGCATTTTAAAAATTGATACTTTTGTAAAACAAATTTTGCACTCAAGCGTTATGAAAAAATATATTTTATTATTCCTTTTAGTTTCTTTTTTTGCCAATGCTCAATGCTGGCAAAAAATTTCAATTTCTGCCACCCATTGTTTAGCAATCAAAGCTGATGGAACATTATGGGCCTGGGGTGATAATGGGTATGGTCAATTAGGTAATGGGACTTCATTCAGTTCTTCAACTCCAATCCAAATTGGCACAGATAATGATTGGTGGCAAATTTCTGCAGGAAGCGGTATTTCAATGGCATTAAAAAATAATGGAACTCTTTGGTCATGGGGTAGAAATAATTATGGGCAATTAGGTGATGGCACATTCATCAATCATAATTCACCCATTCAGGTTGGATCGGAAACTAATTGGACTAATATCACAAATACCCAAGGAGGTTACCACTTTGCAGCTATAAAATCCAATGGAACATTATGGTGTTGGGGGTTTAATGATCAAGGTCAGTTAGGAGATGGGACTTTAGTGAACAAAAATGTTCCTACACAAGTGGGTATTGCAACTGATTGGTCAATGGTTTCTACAGGTGGATTTTTTACACATGCGATAAAAACGAATGGTTCACTCTGGGGTTGGGGAGATAATACCTTCGGTCAGATTGGAGATAGCTCAACATCCGATAGACTAAATCCTGTACAAATTGGTACGGCAACAGATTGGACGAATGTGGTTGGCGGTAGTTATTATACCGCTGCTATAAAAAATAACCAAACTATTTGGCAATGGGGATACAATAACTATGGACAATTAGGTCTTGGTAATAATATTAATAAATCAATACCAACTCAAGTGGGTACAGCAACAGACTGGCAAAAGATTTTTGCGGGTGGAGGACATACTTTAGGAATGAAAACTAACGGAACTCTATGGTCATGGGGTTATAACAATCATGGTCAATTAGGAGATGGTACATTAGTGAGCAAAAATGCTCCTATACAGATTGGAACAGCAACAGATTGGCAGGATATTTTTGCTAATGGTTTTCGTTCAGCTTCATTTAGCACAACTAATTTGGATTTATACGCATGGGGGCTGAATGCTCAGGTACAATTAGGCGATGGTACATCAATAGATAGAACTACTCCGGTACAAATAATTTGTACTCCTCTTTCTAATGAGCAATTTATTGCTAATGATTTTATGCTTTACCCAAATCCGGCTACTTCAGTTTTGAATATGGTAAGCGATAATCATTATATAGAATCCGCTAAGGTTTTTAACCTCATCGGAGAACAAATACCGGTACAAAACGAAAATGACCAACTTAATGTTGGCCATTTATCAAAAGGGTTATATGTTCTTGAAATTACATCAGAAGGTAAAAAGTTTTATAAAAAGTTTTTAAAAGAATAGTAGGTTTTAATTAAGCAGTGTTACAATAAGCACAGTACCACTATTCAACGTAGCATTGGTTCCTGCAACTCCCGACCCCCATTGAACCTGAAAGTTTCCTGCAGTGATGCACTCAAAGTATAAACTTGCATTTATAAACCCTGCAGTATTAATAGCCGACACCTGACTGGAAGTAATAAAGCTGTTAACGTCGGTATTCGCTGTCGATATAACCGAAATCAATTCTTTTTGTAACCCATTAGCCGTAGTTTGCATTTCCGCACTTCCTCTAATAAAACCGGTCCCAGCAGATAAGTTAAATCCTAAACTGCCGCCTGCCGTAACTGTGTCATTCTGATATGAACCGATAAGTTCAATTCTATACTTTTTGTTGGCAAGGGCAGCGAAACTAAAAGCCGCAACTGTCGCTCTGGCATCTGTGGCTGAGCTTATATTACTGGATAGTTTTACAATCGCTGGAAGATTCATTTTCAAATCTAGCGCCGCAGGCGTAGCCAATAACAAATCTCCTGAAGCCAATATGGTCGCTCCATTTATGCTCTTAATGTTATTGCCGCTGACCAAGGTGGCTTGCTTTGAATCAATCCCTGCAGTTAAACCTGGAATATCAGCTATAACGAGGGATACTTCACCACTGGCATTTGGACTTTTTGTGTTTACTTTTTTAACCGGTGCATACTTTTCTACTGATTTTCGCGCCGTTTTAGGAGTAATAAACCTATTATCAATACTCGAATTCTCAGCATCGGCATCAGTGGCTTTATCATCCTCCCAGTTCAATGAACTGTCTATTAAGTCTGCAAATTCAATAGCTCTAGGTCTATCTCCTGGTTCAAAATACAATTTTAATTCGCTCTTATTTGACATAATTTTTTTTAATTTAATTAATTAGTTGTTAATCTCTTATTGTAAAATTACCTTCTATGATCATACCGTTTGGATTCTCATCCGAAGAAATTCCTTGATCACTATGATACGAATTCACATCATACATAGTAAGAATGTTTTCCTTTTTACTCATCATTCCGGCTGTATTCATTGCCAACACTTTAAAATGATGATATACTGATTCATTGTTCGAATTCTTAATGTCTAATGAACTTACCCCTAAATTTGTTAACTCTAGTGGAAGATAAATACTATCATTGAAAACAGTCAATATTTCAGGATGAATAGTATTAACCCAATTACCTTGAGCATCCTGATTGTAAAAATGATAATCCCCATTTGTAACTCTATCAGCCACTAATCTCATTATTTCAACCCAATTGCCATTAGAGTTCATTTTATAAACATGATAATTACCTTTGTAAACTGTCTTATTCCATGACAATGTAATGTGAGTTAAGGCTGTATCAGTAGCGGGATTATAATCATTCGCCGTGTACTCCAATACCGGAGATTCTGGACTGTAATTTTCAATAATATTGGTTACAATCAATTTTGAGGCCTCTGAAGGAGCATACTCAACTACATTAACTAAGTCTTTATCATTGTATCTTATTCTTCTCGATACTGTAATTCTGTAATAAAGTGGGTCTCCAAAAGGCACTTCCGGCAAATCAGAAAAATCATCATTAAATATCCATTGGCGCTCTTCCAAAAGATTTTCAACTTCTAAATCAAAGACCCTAACCTCCTTCATCGTTCTGACTGATAGTGCATCATTGACATTAGCTGTTCTATAAATAGTGACCTTAGCTATTTTATGTGCTACCGGATAAGCATTAATCTGCAATTGAATAGCGGGATTTACACCTAATGTTCTATTTTCTAAAACTGGGATAATCTTAATGATTTCCGGCGCAATAGGAGGGGCAGTGTTAACCAAGCTTATCGGCCCAAGTATTGGACTATAATCACTAACTTTCATCTGATTATTAAACTCTCTGACAGCATAAAAATATTTTGCGTTTGAAGCACCATCCAAACCAAAATCTGTAAACTGAGACTCATATTGCTCATTAGCTGATATAGGATCCAATCTCTTCATCATAGGAGCCATATCAAATTCATTCGGTTCATCTGGTTTTAGCAGGTAACCATTTCTGTCACGCGTAACCTGTTTTTTTGGAATTGGTTTGTAATTAGGGAAATAAGTGGCCTGATTTTTCACATACTTATAAATAACCGGTATTTCAGTCAAAGGCACAAAACAATTTAAAATTACTTCCCTAAAAAAATGTTGCACTTGAAGTTCCGTATTATTATAAGGACTTACGGGGATAACGGTTGTGATTAAATTAAAACCTGGTTGTAAATGACCCACTGCATCATTCCCTGTTAAATGATAAAACTCATTGTGTGCATCTATAAAATCATTTATACTGGTTATAAAATTAGGATTATTCGGTATTGGCAAAGTCCTTTCTTCAAAGGTTTCAAAAACACCTCCGGGATAATCAAAACTTAAGAAATTTATCCAGCGATCAACATAGAAGGCCTCTTCACCATTCATAAAAATGTCTGCCATCACTTCCTGTACAGTGTTCAAAATAGGAATTCTGGTCCCGGGTTCATATCCATAAGCAGTATTATCATAGATAGCAGATAAAAACTGTATATCGCTCGCTCTGTTAAATTGAACAGAATACGGCTTGTGAATTGCCACAGGCGTACCGTATTTAGTATTAAAGGTATATGACGCCTTCCCAAAAAAGTCTGGTCGGGTTGCATACATCCCACCGGTAGGCAATTGTGGTCTGACCGGCTCCATTATGGCCTGGGCAAACATTAAGGTAGGAACTGAGAGCTTAGAATAAAAATCCTCTGTATTGTCATACTCATACTCATTGGCAAAATCTTTACTTCTCAATCCAAAAATAGTATACCTCACTTCGTCATCACCCTGAGGAAGTACATTATCCGCAGTTAACCCAAGTATTGGATCTTCATACAAATAAACTTTATATCCCGGATAATAGTTGGTCATTTGCTCAATAGTAGTAACATTAACGTCTTCCGACATTAACTTTCCTTTGTAATCTGCTAAGTCATCTGGGTCAGTTGGAAATGTCAAATCTTCTATGTAAAGAACTAAATCATTTAAACCCCCAATGTTTTCAGTCCTTACTACTTTAAAAACTTTTCGAGGCTCTTTTCCGATGTCACTTAAGGTATGCAACCTTACAATACCGTTATAAAATTCAACAGAATTGATATCTGGATTTATTAAATCATAATTTAAAGTAAACTGAGAATGTTGATCCAATTGAAATCCCGGAAAAACCACCTTGTAAAGACCTAAATGTCTTAATTGGTAATTGATAGTTGTTGGGTCACCGTCGTTATCAGGAAAAATAATATCATAAGATCCGTCTTCATTTTCATCAACCATTTCAAATTCCTTCGTTATAATGGCATTTTGATATATACCTCTGAACTTTTGCACATGGGTTTCGGTACTGCAATCAATATTTTTAATAATGATTTCATCTTCTCTATAAACTTCAGTATGATCAATTTCCACCTCGAAAACAGACGGATTTTGAGCACCCCAGGCATAGGTGTTTTGCATGTTCTCTACAATCATAAACAAGCTCCCTACCTCAGGAACCAATAATGGTTCATCTGTATCTATTACTGTTTCAAAATCTGCCATGCCGCCACTGGAATGACTTTTGAAAATAGTGAATTTTGGGTAGGTGGATGATGTATCAACCTGATGAATAACATACTGTACTCCGTCAACAATCATAATACTTCCAATGAAGTTATCTCCCATCCCATTTGGAATCACAGGGACTACCGTTTCATTTATGCTGGCGTATACATAAGGTGAAGTTTCTACTTGACACAACAGTGGGTTGCTGCTGTCAGTACAAACACTAATCTGCCCCGCTATACTGTTTGGAACTTGATTTCTGAAGAAAATTTGAATTCGATCTGCAAACAGTTCTTTATCGGCTTCAGCATAATTAAGAATCATTTCTCCATCAATTTTCTGATGATAATCAATCAACTCCTGAGCAATATTATAATCAAATGTCAAACGAACAAGTGTTTTGTCTGTATGAATATTTTTGTCAAGCAGTATTTGCTCTTGAGATGTTGTTAAAAGTAATGGATATTCTTTTTGTATAAGTGTAGCTGAGATATTGGTTGGAGGCAATAACTCATTGGCGGGACGTAAAATAGTTTTAACCTTGTGGATTATGTCACTATAACGTGCACGACTGAACCAATTAATTCCATAAGTAGAAAAGTCGAGTTCACCACTGTTTTTTACCGCATGCGTATACAGAGATTGTCCACTCTCTGGGATTATCAGTTCTACTGTTTCATTGGTTAGCGTTGGGTCTACGCCGCTTGTATCCGTGTTGAAATACTCATCAGTATGGGACAACTCAGGTTTTATCCAGTTTTGTTCTCCTGTTTTTCTATATTCCAAGCCTGCAAAAACAGGTTGAGTGTGTTCAGATGAAATAAATTCTCTGTCTACATAGTAAAAGGGAGCATCAAATTGTTCTTCAAAAAGTTGCTCTGTAAAGAAAGAATAATATCGAGTTTTTCCATCTGGGGAATAACCGTCTGCTGTCAACTCTAAACCTTCAAAACCATCGCCCGATGGATCATTGATTGGCTCATCATCTTCTTCCTCTCCTTCGTCCACTTCTGTTCCTTCATATCCGGTTGAATAAAAAATACCCGGAACTGGTTCTTTTAGGTCAATTGGTATACAAAAACGTTGGTCGACAATAGATGTAGGCAATGAGCAATACAAATGCTGTACTTGTCTCGCTCCCAATCCATCATTTAAATCTCCGTAAGTCACATATTCAGACAAATAGATATATTGACTGTCGTATACAACAGGATTCAAATCCAATGTTCCTAAACCAATCATTCGGGCCACATGATAATCTAAAGACCCAATCTGTAATAACTCAAGATAGGATATTTCTATACCTGTTGCTCCGGGAGTAGTAGAAGGGTCAGTGTTATAAGGATCGTACTCAGGAACTGAATCAGGGTCCTCGGGATCATAATCAGGATCCTGAAGGTTGCAGGCTGCTACATCACTTGTATTTTCCAAAGGCAGGGTTTCTAATGCTCTTACATTGTCAAAATCCTCACTTAACGTTATATATTTTTCTACGCCGGTAACAATTTTTTCTAATTCGAGAAGACTGTCGCCATTCCATTTATGTTGGTAATTTTCAACATTTACATAAGCATCTTCATTATATCGCAGCCAATTATCTATACAATTTGGTTGTGGTTCTAGTCTTTGATGAGCTACATTATCCTCTTTAGTCAAAGCATATTTGCCTAAATATTGCCACCTGTTGGCTTCTTTAGTTTTTAAAATGAAATCCGAATAAAACTCAAATGTAAGTCGCTCAACATGGGCACTTGTGCCTCTGAAACGGATGCTTCTGATATTTTCAGAGGTTAACTTTGTTTCGTTTAACTCTTGAGCATTATATTTTTTTCTGATTGTGGTGGTCTTCGGAGCTGTTATTTTATTCTCTAAAACCGACAATACCTCTAAATTAACAAAGTTGTCCGGATTAAGAATCACAAATGTCGGCGATATTTTAAAGCTTAATTCCGTTCTTGTTTCTATTTCTAACAATGAATCACCATAATTTTTAATAAATACCAAAGTATCTGTTTGAGGATTAACAGATGCTCTCACCGTGTTATATTTGTTCGCATCCCGGAAATGGACATAGAATACTTTACCCTGAACCTCATAAATCCAATTTCTGACACTTCCGGTTTCATTGATTTGTAATGGCGGTAAATTGAAATCTAAAACAACTTGAAACGCGTCATATTTGGCTCTGTAAATTTTTACAAAATCATTAGGTTTGTTAAAATGGTGTGTGGTCGTGGCATAATTGGCTTTGGGAAGATGTTTTGACAAAGCTCCTCTTAACAACCATCTCAAATGTACTCCTTTGGTACTGTCATCACCAGTCGAACCTGCGGCATCCAGATACAAATGCCCTGATTGTATCATAGAATAATCCTTCACATTAAAGCTGTTTTCACAACTGCAGTTACCCAATTGTGATAAATAATCAAGAATAAATTGAACAGCGCTTTGTGCATTTAAAAAAACGTCGTTCTCTCCCTTAGAACCAAGAAATTGTTGTATTGCAGTAATCTGAGAATGCAGGTTTTCAATCAATGAAAAGGTAGGAAAATCTTCGTCTATGTCATTAAGTTGGTCTAGGAAATTCTTATAGCAATCTTTAAAAACTATTGGGTTTTCAGGATAATCAGTATTATTCTCTTTTGTTTTATCAATACACTTTATAAAATTCAACAATATGGTGTCATACCGTTTACAGAAATCGGCATCCTTAATGCATGGAGGATCTATTAAATCTTCGCAAATAACTTCTATAGTTGGAATTACTGAATTTAAAACCGGAATTGAAACAGCCTCAAGTGTGGCATCAAAATCATTAAGTAAAACATTGGCATCAGATATCTCAAAAAGGCACATTTTATCTCCTAAAGAGGCCAAGTCAACATCTGTTGTTCTGCAACTGTTAAGCTGCAGGTCCAGAGATCCCAAAACAGGGTTTCCAATTGTTCCGCCCGTTTCATAACCATTATTTAAAATGATTTCATTCTCTTTGACATCGCACAGAATACCTTGTGCACTCTGAATATTCGGATAATCGAATCTCTTGGTCCATAAAACGTCCAGATTATAATCTATTTTTGAAATAATAGAATACAGCCTGTCATAAGATTCTGTATACAAATAGTTACTGTTATACTTTAAATTATCTATTAATATACCTGTATAAAATTGTGAGTTAAGTATATCAACAGTGGTTCCCGAAACGGTAAATTTCACAAAGAATACCTCATCAGGAAGCGTTTCATCAGGTTCATCATTAAAACAATGAACATAATAGTTTTGACCGTTGTAAATTAAATGATTGACAGAACCTCTGTTTGGTGCTTGAATCACATTCAGCACCAAATTCAAATTAAAATCAAGCTCAATAATCCCTCCATTATTAATTGTGCCTCCATCTACAATGGATCCATATAATCCTATTTTATTATTGCCTTTTGTTACTCCTTTAAGTCTAAATGTAAAATCGGGTGATTTCACAATTTTCTGAGCAGTTATCTCGCCACTGCCATTAAGTTTTATGACAATGGTAATCATAGTTTCAGGCTCGTGAACACCATGGGAAAAGGCTAAAATATAATTATCATTACCTATACTAATTAAAACATCCTGATCCTTTGAGGCAAGTGAGTAGGAATCATAAGCGGTACCAAATTGCTTTTTCCATAAAATGGTGCCCTCGCTGTTAAACCTGATTATTGACAACTTGGTACTCTGAATAGTTCCTAAAACTAAAAAGTCACTATTGTTACTACAGGCAACTATTTTTCGGAATACTATTTTTTCATCAAAATGATAAGTCTTATCCCAAATGACATTACCATCAGTATCCAATCTAGTGATAATGCTTTTACCATTATTGGTTCCGTATCCAACATTATAAATGGATGTCCCAATCTTTAATGAACTAAAATATCTGTAGTTTTCCTCTTTATTATATCTGTTTAAAAATGGCATAATTTCTCAATTAATTATTTAATGAACCTAAACTTATCATTTCACTAGCTACTACCGGGTAAATAACATTTAAATCGCTACCAGGCGCTACGTCTTTGTAAACCTTATGTGAAAATTTCAGCCTTAAACTTGAACTGCTGATATTTTTAATGTCATTCATGATAATTGCTTGTGAATTATCCTTAGAATAAAGTACTGAATACCCTGGGATAACAACACCATACTTGGTAGTTACTCTTATAGTATCTTCTAAAACTTCCTTCGAAAATTTAGGATTGTTAAACGGTTCCGGATTTCTTACAATCAGAGCAATGATAGTATCTGTTGTTATATCCCTTATTACGTTTACCTCAGTTGATATTGGATCGTCCCATGGCTTAAATCCTAATATACCTTCAAATACCCTGTCATAAGGATGCTGATAATCATTGGTAAGTGTTGCTAAAACTTCCGCAGAAAAACCTGTTATCGATTGATTTATAATAGTGTTATAAGTAGCATTAATTTCATCAGGAGTGAATGCCTTCTCTATTTTGAACAAAGCACTTTGTTGTGCAACAACGCCATCTATTTCCTTTTCTAAATAAAAACTGCTAACCTGTTCTGAAAAGTCTTTGTATCTTGATGTTTGAAAAACAAACTTATGAACCTCTCTAATTTCGGGTGGTACATTTTCCAAAATCTCATTATCACTAATATCAAAAATCCCATTGTGATTAACATCAAATAAGTTGTTTACAATTGCTGTATACAATTTACTTGGTTTTAAATGTTTTGGATAAACAGTTAAATACTCCGATGCCGGCTTAATGGTAGTAATCTGGCCAATACAGTTTGGTGAATTAAACAGGTTTTGGTACATACTGATAGCAAATGGCACCTGTGGATGCTCTTCAATATTCCATTCTTCTATGGCTTGTGGAATATGGGTATGCAAAGTATCAGCTGGATTATAATCCAAATATGGCGGATTTACAATTTCGATTCCTTCAACAGGGTCTTTAATCACAATTTTTAACCTTCCTGCCCGTTGTTGTGAATCCTTATAAGGTTCCCAAACTTTGAAAAAATGAGTTGCATAAGCTTTGCTGTAGAACACATTTATCTGGGTAGTAAGACCAATTTGATCGTCGTAGAATAATGGTTTGGCACTCAACAGATTTCCATCGGCATTAGGATAAGAACGGTCATAATCAATATACTGTCTTAAAGATGTCAATCTATACTTATCCGGATGAGCTATTACTTTAAGAGGGAACGAAGGGTTGTCAGGATTAAAGATAATCTCTCCGTTTACAGCATTTCTTAAAATACCTGTTGTATCTTCATAGATAAATCCGTTAGTATTAGCAACATATAAAGTATTATCATCTTTGATAAGTCCGTCGGAAGTAACCGTGAAATAGGTATTGTCGTCTTTAAGTAATTTGTCTCCTACCTTCAAAACTAAATCTCCATAGGTAGCTTTATCATGAGTATGAAAATATCCAACCGGTCCTGCAGTTGTAAATCCATAGGTATAAGCAAATCCAGGATGAGGACTTGTTCCGTTATCTACAATATCCTTTAAAACGAAATGAACATAATAACTGGTATCAGGTCTCCAGATAGGTTGGATAAATTTAGTAATCCCATCTATAGTCGCCTGAGCATCTTCAGCTATAGCCTGCTGACTAGGAATGTTTATGTTATACTCATAATCTTCCAAAGACATCCAGCAAACTTCATGTATCATAGTAAAACCAAATGGGTTACACTCGCATATGCAATTTCCTATTTCATTCAAATAGTCAAGCATTGTTTGAACACCATTCCAGGCGATGGTATAGTAATTATAATCTTTTTTAATCAAAAAGTCATTTATCTGTGCTATTTGAAGAGAAAGATGCTCCGGTAAATTATAATTTGCATTAAAAATTGCTATTAAATGCAAAATTTCACGATAGCATTCGGAAACAGTTTCAAAATTGATATCCTGAGTAGTGTTCGGATCTGTCAAACAAGTTTGATAAATCCCTAAGATTGCATTATACAATTCACATACAACAGCATCCTCATCCTCACATTCATTAGAAGCACACAACTTTTTGATTAGTGAAATAATCATCGCTGATCGAGATGACAAAAGTTTTAATGGGAGTTCACTATTTACCGGATCAATATTATAAGGTATTATAGCAATCCCTGATTCTAATAAAACAGGTATGTCCAAATTTTTCGTCAGACAGGTTAACAAATTTTTATCTGTATAAACTACCAATGAAGACTCCCAATCATTATAACAATTTAAGGTTATTTTTTCAGTATCCCTGTTAAATGTAAAATTCTTAATACCATTAAATCCGCTATTTAAATGAATCTCTTTACTCCAAAGAATATTAAATGCAAAATCCAATAAATGCAACTCACCATTTTCATCATCAAACTGCAAAAGGTAAAAGCCATCTTCTCCTAGCTGTAGGCAAGATTTATGATTCAGGGTATTAGGAAAAATAAATGAATCGGACTCCACTTCGTTAACGAATGCTGTAAAGACTCCTTTCTTTTCATAATCGTATCCACATATGAGGTATTTACCTTGATCATCAATCTTTATATCATGTAAAGTTGTATATGGTTTTCCTATGCACAACTCCTTAGTAATTTCCAAATCACTATTCAGTTTAACAATGATTCCTATTGGATCAACCCCACCTTTTAATATCCGTCCTACAGCAGCTAATCCGTCAAAATCCTCACAAATCGCATTTATTACGAGTTTTTCACCCGTTTTACAACGAATTGCTTTCATTAAATTACCTGATGAATCGATTCTCGCAATTATAGGATGGACATCTTCTGTCTCTTGATCTTCTTTTGAAATTGTCAAATAAAAATCAAACTCCTTTTTAGAAGGTGCAATACAAATCAATACATCCTTTTGTTCTATTTGAATATGCTTCACCCAAACTACTTCTCCGTTTTCAGGATCAATATTAAGTAAGAACTGATAGTCTCCCGTAGTTGCATATACAATGTACTTAAAATCAATCACTTCTGATGTCTCTGAATACTTATGAATTTGTATTATTTCTTTAAAGACAAGGTTTGGAATATTTGCCTCAATAGTGTATTCTCTTTCCCAAACTAACGAGCCATCCGAATTGATTTTACTGATTAATCCTTTTCCATGGTTTGTTCCAACTGAATAAATATAATTTAAGCCATTCTCTTTAAATTCTTTCGAAAAATAACAATTAAACTTCTCTTCTTTTTCATACCTGTTAACAAACGAAGAACTAGAACTTATAACAGTTCCGCTTCCGCAAATCAAATTTTGAAGTTCTTCTTCAAGCAATGCAGTCGATAATATTTCACCGTCTGATAAGCCCAAAGAAATCATTGTGTTCTCTTCTTCAATATCGGCAATTTGCTCATTCAAAAATGCAATTTGCTGACTTACAGCACTGTCAAAAATTGGCTCGATTTCAATTTTTATAACAGCATTCCAATCTACATGGTTATACTCCACTCTTTCATTTAAATCGGCACCTGAAAGAACAATTTCATAAGGTTCATTTATGTTAGTGGCATTCGGATTTGGATTTCCATAAACTATTTCAAACTGAGCATCATTCTCCAGACTGTTTATAATTGAATAATACCTTATTTTTACACCGCTGGCATAATTACTCAATTTCAAACCGATTTGCACTGATGGTTCCGGCAACACAATCTGCATAGTGTTCCAGTTATCAAAAGCTAAAGACTGTTCAAAATCAAATGGGTTACTTTCATCAGTAATAGTGGCAAAATCATTAAAATTTAACGATATGATTTCAAAAGCTACATCATTAGACATGAGTATAGTATTTGGATCACCACAATAATAATGGGCGTGTAATGGATTAGTTAAAAAATTAGTACATCTAGGTCCAATAGCTTCTCCTTCACAGAATATAGTGGACGCATTAATACCATATTGTTCAGGTATATACCATCCTGGCTCGGCTTGCTCGGTATATGAAAAAGGAGTTGTCGCTAGTAATCGAACAGTATTATACTGCCCGTCTGTTTTTTGAAACTGCCCTATTTTTAAATTACTGACACTTGGATCATTTGGATACAATGCTTCATATGGATGATAATCTTTCCATTCTATATCATTCCAAAACTTAATGGCTATGTGGTCAATGATATATTTGTGTTTTACCTGTCTTATAGGTTTTCCTTTAACAGAACTCACCGGGGGAATTAAATCAGTATACTGTTTCGGTGGTGTATTTACACTTCCTATCAGCCTTCTGACTGAATTCAACGGATCTAGAACATTCCCAGGTAGAAGGCCTTTTTCAGTTTTGATATCAATATAGGTATCGAGTGGGATTATATAATCTAAAACTTTAGGATCTAAATCGATAGGTTCACCATCTAAGGGAGCTAGTAAAAAAGTCTCGTTTGATAACATGTTCACTCCTCGTACTAGTTCAGGTATAGCAAACGCATGGGAAGCATTAATGAATGGATTTATTGCTGATCTGTCAATATTTTTATTAAAGTTCCATACTACTTCCAACTGTCCTCTGAACCTGTATAAAGTAACACCCCATACTCTGATTCTGATTTTGAAATAAAACTTACCAAAGATTTTGAATGGTCTTGGAGCTTCTACTGCAAAAAGGATTCCTACTTCCAGCTCCAATCTTACAAATAGAACTTTTATATTAGCTTCTACACCCGCCATTAGATAAGCACCTATTTGAGGTCTTTCAAAACTGATACGTCCTCCTATTTCAATAAAAGCATGCGCTTTCACTTTTATGACACCAAAATAACTTCGTTTAAAGTTAAATTCACCCCTTGCGCCTGCTTTTATTCCACTGGCAGAAAGCATTACATAACTCTTAATATCCAATAAGGATATTATTCTCGATGTTATAGGATTGGTATCAGTACCAATATTAACATACCATGGGTGTTGGTTTTTAAAGAAGAAACCTGCCTGAATATCAGCATAAACAGTCAGAAGAGAGCCTGTACTTGTTGGCATTTTAAAATCAGCTCCAAAACCAAATTCCAAAGAATCATCACCGATGATAACAAAAGCAAAAAACGGAGGATCTTTGGTTTCTTCTAAACCTAATCTGGCCGACAATACAGAAGCCCTTCCGTCAATCATAAACATTGATGGAATAGACAAAAGTGCCATCGCCTTTATATTTAATACAGTTCCGTTATCAGCTGAGGTACCAAACGATGCTCCTGCTCCTATAGAGAATGGTTTATCATATTGGGTAGTTTTTTCCGGACCACTGAATTTTTTGATATTAATGCCCCGTTGGGGAGCTTTATAATACTCATACCAACTGTTAACACCTGATACCATACCTATGGCCTCTTTTTCTGCAACATAACGATAGCCCATCAAACCTCTGAATTGATAAATTGCAAATGCACCGAGCGGTATTGGGACCGGAAGGTCAATCTCCGCATCAATCATAAAAGCAGGATATCGCGGCGTAAGCGAAATATCAGCCTTACCTGAAAGATTAGCACTTGGCACCTGTAACTTAATACTTCCTGAATACTCTTTAGACACTCCAGGTTCTGGTATTGAAATCCAACCATTAATAATAGCTGCTGGTGACTTGGCCGGAATGGTCAAATCTAAATATAAGGTTTGTATGTGCAGATAAGGATGCGGTTTATCGTCTAAATCATCTGTACAGTAATAAAATTTAACTCCGTCTCCTCTTATTTCTACCCCTAATGGATCAACTTTTACTCCACCATCAAACCCAAAATAATTAAACTTACGCGTTACACCATCAATTTCTCTTTGATGGGAACCAAAATGTAATGCAGTAACAGTAATATCAACAGGACCTAGTTTAAGAGTTAGAGGATCAACTAAATTAATTGAACCACCACCTATAAAGTCAAAGGAACCATCACTATAAATACGTAAACGCTCAATCTCAATAGGTCCGAGCCCCATTACGTCTTTTAAAAATCCTTCGAACTGTAAGGTACCGGCTGTTCCTATGTAAAAGTCATCCTCTTCTTTACCAAGCTCTAAACTCTTAATATCATAGGTAAAAATATCTGGGAGGACAATAGGATAAGGTGGTTGGGCAGAAGCAGTAAGGTTAAAGTCTCCATCATCATTTAAATGGCCTTCTATCTCAATTTTAACTTTTGTATTATCTGGAATTATTTCGCCGTTAGGATATTGAGCTCCCGTTGGATAAACAAACTTATCAATTTCTAAAGCTCCTTTTATATTTGAAGAAATAACTTTATTCTGTTTGAAAGTGATATCAAATTTTCTAAAACCAACTCTAAACCCACTCTCGCCGCCTAATCTCTTCCACAATGTAGGTATTTTATCTAACTCATTATCGTCAGGAAAGCTGTTCAAATATTCCTGATACTCTGTTACATTCGCAAACGTTTTTACAATTCCTGAAGTCAGTGGCAATTCATTCACTTTTAAAGGAAACTCAAATGAATATGGAGGAATGGCTGTAGAGCTGTCCGGAAACAACAATTGCTTTAATTGAATGAGGTCATTTACTACAACTTTTTCAACAACATTAGTAACTGTATTTGTTTGAAAAAGAGTAACAGGATAGATAAACTCAAATTTATTTTCAAAATAATAAGGATCGCTGCTTGCAACAACAATAGGCACGGTTTCTAAAAGAAAATAACCAGACAATCCCCCGGTTCCAATTAATAAATCATAACCACCTATTCTGAGTCCTGTCGAAGGGGTTCCCTGTACAGCATCATCATGAAACCATCTGGCTGGTAAGGTTACAGATATAGCTCTGGCATAAACACCCGTGAAATCTTCTGGCCTTCCGTCAGCATCAGCTTCGGGTATATTTGTATTCTTACTGAGATCAAGTTTTAAAGTATCAATTTGAAGTAAAATTCCGGTTCTGCCGATTTCACAATAAGAGGGCTGTAACGTTCCTGCAAGCTCTAGTTGATATCCTAAACCTGCTTTGGTATCTGCATAAAGCAATGCTTTGGCGAAATCAAAATAAGCCTTTATATTCTCGTCTTCAACCCTTGTTAAAGCACCGCTGACAGGATCCATTTGCCATGGCACTAATATATTTCTTGGAAATTCTATGGAGGCTGAAAGTTCCAATGTTACTCTTGCTTCCGGCTTTATGATATTAAGTAAATATTCTTCTATATCGTCCGGAATAAAAGCATCAAAGAAATTTTTAAGTTTATCTTTAGTTGCCTGCAAATCAGCATGAACTAGAATATAGGTCATAAAAATCGCAATCGAACCAAAATCTCCAAACTGCTCTTTTAAGGCAAGGCTCAATTCCTGAAGTTTGTTATCTGACGTAGGGTAAGCAATAGGAGAAGTTAAATCTTCTGCCAATTCAGTATTTATATCATTTACAAACTGCTGGATGGGGTCTATTGACGGACTTAGGGGATTGACCAAGGTATTAATAGCATGAGCCAGTATCTGTTCTTCAGAAATATTGAGAACAATAAGTCCTATTTCAAAAAACTCCTTTGGAGTGAATGAAAAATTCTCCAGATCAAAAGCTTTTAAATAAGCTATAATCGGCCAACTGTAATTTAAGGTTACGGGAAATGATGATATGCCTTGATCATCAAAATCCCTGTTCAGAATAAATTTTAACCCAAAAAACAAATTGGCATCTATTCTGTCTTTAGTAACTATCTTCAGACTATAAAACGCTACTGAACCATCATTGCTGACAGACGATTGAAAATCTTTATAATGGATTTTACGAAATGTATCAACCAAAATCGTTTTTAGAAAATCTACACTCTCAGGTAGTGAATCCAAAGTAATTAGATTGCTTATTGACGGGTAATATTTTTGAACTGGAGGAGTCGGCATAATAACTTTTTTAATGTTTGTATAATCCTGGAATTATTTATTGTTTAAAAACATCTATTCTATCAGACTTTTTAATTAAGGTTCCGCATCTATATTCAGATACTTTTTAATATTATTCAAATCTTCTTGGTATTCTTTGAATCTGAACTTTTCAACATCTCTGTCGTAAACTGCGGTATTCATCTCCTTGGTCTTGTCATTAATTACAATATACTTATTTGCAAAATTGTCATCAGGCAATTGAAATTCTATAATCCAATAGGCTTCCTTTTCATTAAAACTTCTGGATATATACATTTCCTCTTTTTCATCAAGTCTCAAGTTGTTGTATCCTATCTTAATGACATCGCTAAATTTTAACTTAAAATGCTTTTCGTGATTTATTTTCTTAATCAATTTGCCCTTTGCATTGTAAATTCGGGACATATTGATTCGAATATTTTTCGTTATACTTGACTGCAGACTAAAACCCGCAAACATTAAATTCCCATTTTTATGATAATGGTAAAAACTGTTTATACTCAACGGAATATCTAAGTCTATGTATCTGAAATACAACTCATTCCTTATGGTAATTGACGATAATACTGAATCGTTAAAAAGATAGTTTACTTCTTCGCTATTACTGATTCTTTCGTCAAATTCAAAATAACCCATATCGGGATTAGACCTCATTTCAATGTAATTGTCCCTTTTTTTATCAATTACTTTTATACTGCTTTTCGACTCCTTCTGAAAACTCTCATACTGCTGAACTTTAGATTTTAAAGTACATGCTTTTAGAAACTCTTTATTAAAACGCACTGAACTCAATCCCTCAATATCATCTATATTACGATAATTGATTACGCTTTGGCTTTGACATGCCAAAGTGTACAGTAATAACATAAATAGTTTCAGTCCATTTTTCATTTTCTTCCTATATTTTTTCTCGCTAACAACCATTGCCAATGGAAGGTAGAATGTTTTGGACTTATTACCGGAGTTTGTATTGGAGTCGATGGCGCGGGTGGCGCTGGGTCGGTATAGTCCATTATGTTTTCTGTGCCATATCCTTTGTAAACAAAGAGGGATTCATCGCTCGTTTTATCGAAAGTATGAGGCACGCCTAGACTATGCAAAACCTCATGTGAAACAGTTGTTCTGTTATTTGCATTTAACCTAAAAACAACGATATCTGATCCTATGCCGCTTGAATACCCGCCAAGAACAGTTGTTGTGTTATTTGGGTTTCTTATACCTCCGGGAGTATTTATGAAAAAAATCGTCATAAAGCTTCCGTAAATATCACCATCTCTGGTTTTTAATTTTTCCTTCAGATAAATATGCAATTCATTAGTAAGTGAATTTCCGATTGGTATTCCCGGATTCCCTAAAAGAACTCCCTGTGGGTCCAAACAGTTCGCTAAGTTATCGGTTATCACCAACTGACTTGTCCATATAACTTCTGCCTTAATTTGTGCATGATCTAAAAACCGTTCTAAATCCGATTTTAAAGTAGGTATAATACCTGTCAACGCACCCTCAGAATATTGGACAGGAATCCCCGGTAAATTAACCGAAACTGGAACAAAATTGATTTTCAATGGCTTTCTTTCAAGTTTGTTTTGTCTGGTTTTGGTAAATAAATTTAATATGCCGGCTATTCTCCCGGTTGGACTCCCTGCATTTGTTGCCATAACAACAAACTGTTCCTGGCTATTAACGGTACTCGGTACATCCAAATATTCTATCCTCAATATACTGGTAAATACGGAATTTGGAGGTAATGACCCTACATTAAACGACAAAGTCTTTTCAAAATCAACTGCTCCTGGCACACTTTGAACAACTGCATTTGGAGAAGACAATTGAAAAATATTACTGTAAAATTTTAGAGTTAATGAAGTAGGCACAGTATTACCAATTTTCATTGATAATGCCACAGTATGGTCTTGGCCTTTGGAAATACTTAACCATGCTGTAAAATACTCGATATCGTTGTCTGTTATTCCATTTCTCCAGTTAAGAGGAATCGCATTATATTCTCCAACTTTAAGATTATTATACATTACAGTATCAGGAACAAATGTACCTGTAGCCGGGTCATTCCCGTCTGTTTGTGTCGGAATAGTTCCCATGATTGTGGAAAACGGCGGGAACCGATAATTAAGCCCTACCACACCCCCTGTTGTTTTTCGCATCCAGTCAAATCCATAATCTCCATCCCAGATGTTATTGGCATTTGTAGTAGAAAAAGGCAAAAATTCAACTGCCACATTTGCAAATGTTTCCGAATGGGCAAATTGCTGTGCATAGGTACTGGTTGAGAAAAATTTACCATCGATAGAGTAAACAAAAACCGGAGTCGTAGCGTTAACATAGGTAACTAAAGTTCCGCTTATGTTCTCGTATGTAATACCCAATTGATACTTTTTGTAGTTATCAATACTGACAACAGCTATCTCATTAAGGTGGAAAAAACTGTTAAATCTTAAAACGTCCGGCGCACCTGCACTCAAAGTATCAAATTCAGCTTGCGTCAATCCCAACTGAATAAAGTTACTGACATTGTCACCATCATAAATTAAATTCCTAACTGCCAATACATCAACTGAAGTACCATTGTCTAGCACATTTCCTTTCCAAATTCTAATATCATTATTTTTTAATTGATTTAGTTTGTTATCGTATACAACCTTGGCAAAGGTGTTTGCATCGTCCACTATATCACATCCGGAGACAAAAGGGTATCTTTTTATAAAATTAGGATCATCGGAATCAGTTGGATAAATCATATACAGCCGCGTAGCATTTGTACCACTACCCTCGAAAACTACTTTCATTTCACCTAAAATGTTACTGTTAGCAATATGGTACATTTTAGGTTTGTTGTAAATGAGCCACTGTATCGCACTGCCTTGCGCAGTCTCAAAATCTTCTGGCTCATAAATTCCCGAAACATCGATAGGCCCTAATAAATTATTATAATAGTGCAGATAATCAATTGTTCTGTTGTAAGAGGCATAAAGGAAATTTGAAATCGGTAGATTATTATTGCTGAAAGAGAAAGGACTCTCCAGATGTATTCTCAGATGATTTGGGTTTGGGTCAGTTCCATCAAATTTTATAAAACGGCAGACATTAAGTGCATTTCTTAAATAAAAGGTGCTTAAATCACCATTAGTGCTGGCCTGAAAATAATCGAGAAAAAAATTAACCGCCTTTTTTGATGCGTCAGGATTTGTAGTATTATCAGCATTATGTCTGATAATATCATTTAGATAATTGGTATTGTTTAAATTATCAATAATTAATATTGGCCAGCCAAAAGTTTCAAAATTTTGTGGGGGTGGATAAACCGGAGGTGTTGGTGAAGGGAAAGTTACATCCGGCGCCGGTTGAATGGGACCCGTGTTTGATGTTAATGGAGTTTCGTTATAGAAATTATAAGATCTTCCTCTTTTTCCAAAAATATATAAATAGATTGTATTTGCAGTGAAAAACTTACTTTGCAAAATTCTGCTGTAAACCGATTCTTGAAAAGTATTGTCCTTATCAGTCGCAAAAACAGTGTTCGTGAGAATTTTTCCTTCTTTCTTTTCTTTGTTGTGTGTTATGTGAGCACCATAGAATGCCGCCGGATCAATAAAATGATAAATATTTTCTCTAAATATTTTAGGATTAATGCCAGCATAAATACTGGGAATAGCTGGGATATTTCCGGCGACAAAAGCAGGATTAGAACCTGAGATATTCAGAACACATTCTGTTGCAGATGCATAAGCAAAATCAAGGTCAAAACCTGTTTCAGCGGTTTCTTGTTCGTAATCACCAAAATCAACAACGATTTCAAAACCCATAGTAGTCGGACCAAAAAAGCCTATTTGATCTCCCATATTAACGCGGGCCAAATTGTATGATGTTGTTGGATCCCCTGCATTGTTCTTGAAAAATGTTTTAATGATTTTTAAGTCATTTGGATTTGTAGCATCATATCCAAGCTCTTTTGCTTTAAACTCTATTGGATCTGTTGAATTAGTTAAATTATTGAACTCTTTATATTCATTCCATACCCTGTTCACAAATGCCAAATTGGTTGTTGGATCATGATTTATCAATTTTAGGTTACCACTTCCACCTGCATCCGTAAAAATATTAGCTTTTAATATTCCTCTGTAAACAAAATATTTAATTTTCACACCTACATCTACTGGTTTTGAAGGTCTTAAAAAAATATTGACCTTTGTGGTGTCATTTCCGTGCGGCGCAAAAAAGAGGTGCCCGTCTGTAGTTGCATATGCTTTAGTCGGAGCAGTTATATTAAATTTTGAAGTAATTCGGAATTGATTGGTTTGATCGGTCGGAACAGGACCAAATGCATCTCCTGTAACCTGATTAGGAAAAACAGAAAGGTCTGCAAAGAAATAAGACTTGGGAACCGATGTTGCAAATCTACCCCTGTTGATCGCTTCCAAAACCCCGTCTTGTGTAGATTGTGAATTAATATTAAAAGTATAATTAAATAAATTATCTGACATGGTCTTATGGTTTAATTGGTAATGTCGAAAGTGATTTGCTTATTGGCATCATTAGCCAATAGAATCGTAAGCACTGCATTTTTGTAATTAGGTGTGCTTATTGTTGAATCTGTTATAGCTATAGTTGGTTCAACTTTAACCCAATCATCAGTAGGTGAAACATCAAATGCCCAAGAACCCGCTGATTTTCTGTAAATAACTGTTTGTTCAATTACATTGGTTAATACATCCTTTCTAACAAAAATGAATTTTAGAGCGTCTAATCTTGAATCTAGAATATTTGAAATCTCAAATTTGAAATTACTTGATTCTACTAATGGGTTTACCGCAAGATTATATATATCCTTGGGCAGAGAAATTTTAGTCCCATCAGCAGCTATTTTATAAGCGTTAAAATGAGTTACGTTTACAGGACGGCAAGTCAGGTTTTTATTTCCTCGTATATTAGTTAAACTAATATCTGCATCTTCACCATCAAAAGGAGCAATATGAACTAAAATATATGCCTTTTTGTTCAATGGATTCCACTCATTCCATTTTTCCTGCAATGATTTCCATTCAAAATCTAATATTACATCAGAATTAGCTGCAATTAATGGTATCTCTTTAATTCCTATTAACTTTACATTATTATGAAGCGTTTGGTTAATCGTTGGGTCCGAATTTGCTACGTCAATTTTGTGATACCACTTACTTGGAAAAGGAAATGGAGGATTGGCCTCATCAGTAAACGCTACAAAAAATCGCACATATCCATCTTTAAAATTTTCTCTAGTTCCTGTATTTCTTACCCTGACAAAAATTTTTTGATCAATAGTTGTATCGATTGTATTAAAAGGTTGGCCCGTTGCGGGTAATGGTAAAGAACTTTCTGTTATTGGTTTTATCCAAACATCCGGACTATCTAAAACCTGATTATTTGGTACAATGGTACCGGCAGTATTGTCAAAAAATCTTAAAACAGGTTTTAACACCGCACTATTTGTATGCCAGTCTATGGCTAACTGCACTGCTGCTTCAGCATTAACTCTTCCAGATCCAAAAAAATTATTAACATTATATCCATAATTATATTTACTGGAATTAGATTCTAATGTATAATTACTGGCGCCTGTAATTTTATCAGTTGTACTCTTTAATATGTGCTTCACTTCTAAAGCATTTAGTTTATTGTTTACTTTTAATAATAAACCGGCAACGCCTGCTACTACAGGCCCTGCTGCTGAAGTTCCTCCAAAACTGGATGTATAGCTGCCATAACCAATACTTCGTAATCCTAGTGTTGCACCCGCTGCTAAGGCATTTGATGTATTATACTTATCCAAAACGATTGATTTGGTAACTTTGTTAATCTCACCTATTTCCCGAATATTTAAAACATCATTCGTACTGGCATCAAATACTTCCACTTTGCATCCAACAAAAAAGGCGTCAAAAAAAGGGTTTTGAGCAGTACTGAAATAAAATGTGGTTTTATTATTTGTGCTGTCAAAACTATAACTGCTTGCCTGCATTCTCATTTGACCTGGAACGGCTACTAATCCGGAAAGTGACATGTGAATCGGTAAACCATTAGTTAATTCAAATAGGTTTGTGCCTAAAACCGCAGAAATATCAGTGTAAAAATAATTGGATAGACCAGTAGGATTAGGATTGGGAATGACCACACTTGGATCATAGATACATACCTCTTGTCCTTGGTAACCGAATCCTATAACGTTCACAACCCTAAGTCTATTCCTATTGGCTGTTTCAATAGATGCCGACGTTCTGATAATAGGTACTCTCACACTAGTTGGTATAGTCGAAGGTGGCGCTGTTTTTATTCTGTTTTGAGAAAATGTAATTTTTCTTGTAGTCCTGTTAACCTCCTTAATAACTAAAACTTCGTGCAAATTGGTTGTGGGATCTCCTAATTCAACGCAATTGCCCGGAAAAAGAAAATCAACTTCTGTTAAAATCAGGCTATTCACAGACGATTGATTGCTTATTATTTTAATAACAACCTCGTCATCGGTTCCTATCTCGCCACAGTATAATTTGGTCGTAGTGTAAATACCAATCCTTATAGATTCATTGTTTGATGGAGCACACAAATCGACACGGTCACCATACGAGCTATACGGTGCACTTATTTCAACATTCGCAGCATTAATAGTTGATGCGGAAACAATAATCGGGTAACTATTTAGTGAAAAACCTTGTATTGCTTGCGTAAGGGGATTACTAGTGGCACCATCATTGCCTGCTGAAGCAATCATGACTGTTCCCCTACCGCTATTACCGTATGATTTAAGAGCATCAACAATGGCCTTTAAAGTATCTTGAGAAGCAGTATCCAATCCAAAAGTAATACTTGAATTTATTACATTGGCTTGCTTTCTATCAGGAATATAATCATTGCTATTGAAAAGTACTCCTTTAAAAGTTTGATTTGAAGCGGGATAAAGAATTGCTCCGTTCTTTTCATAATAATCCCAATTGTTTACAGAACTTATCACATAATAACTTGATCTGTTACCAAAAGAGATAAGCTCTGCATCTTCAATAATTCCTTGAATTGGAAATGAATTATTCAATTGATCCACCTTATTTCCAAGTACGATACCGGCTACTCTTATTGCATGTGTGTCAGTTGTATTTTTAAAATTTGTAGAAGTATTAAGTTCAGGAGTAACATTCAATCCCTGAAAATTAATCAATGATGATTTTTGTCTTGGTCCCGTCTGGGAAGTCACAACCTTAAAGAGACCTGCATTTGAAGCTTTATAACTCAATCCTTCTAAAGGATTGGTCAACGATTCAAATTGAATCATCCCCCCATCAGCAATACCAATGACTACTTGCGCTAATGAGGTCTGCGGAATTGGGGCAATTAAAAGTAATGCTTGATCTAATTTTATTAAGCTATGATGCCAATTTCTCATTAGTTATTATATTTATTATTAAAAAAATACTGATCCTTAGTTGAATCATCTGCTTCTATATTATCTAATACTCCCAGTCCAATACCTGAATTATTATGTTTTGGAATTACAAAAAATATACTATATCCTATGTCATCATCAGATGATGGCATGTTATCGCTTACCGAATTAGGGTCAAAACTCCCATAATACATTTTATACTCTTTTTGTTGTGTATCCCAATATGCCTGTCCAATTTTACCCGGTCGAAAATCATGGTATTGCATTGCATTCATTAAATTTTTATAAAACCCTCCATAATATCGTTCAGCATTAAAAGGAGCTTCACCATAATATTCCAGCTTTCTGTTTGTCAACGCTGCAACCTTGAAATTCTTTTCCCTTAATTTTTTAATTTCAGGAGAGTTAAATCTTTTAAACTTAGCCCCTTCCTTTTTACGCAGTACATAAACATAATCAACCCCGTTCATAATTAAACATCCTCCTTTTTTGCAAGAAGCTAGATTTCCGGTCGCAATATCAATTGCATACTTCTGGTAGGAACCATCATTTTGTTCAAATTCCTCTAACGATAATTCATCCAATATTTTTTTAATAGTATCATTTTCAAAAAATTGCTTGCTATCATACTTTGAAATTATTGCAATATGATATTGGTCCTCAACATAAATATATCTAAAGTTTGGGTTGCTAACTGTTTTCCCTGTTTTCAAAACCATGTCTAAATTTTTAGGCATCCTAGCATAGTTTATTTTTTTACCTCCGCTATGGCCAATTTCTTTCGACAATACTGGTTTTTCAAAACCATATGAAACAGCGATAGGCACATACAATTTTATTTTTAACTCTTTTGGCAGACCAGCTGTATTCTGGAACCCTTTTTCATTATACTTTTCATGATATGTCATTACAGTATTATATCCATTAGGTATATTATCAAAATAATACGACTTATTCTTCTTATCATATTTTCCTTCTATGGCCGGAATTTCAAATCCTTCCAAGGTTACCTTGGCACCTTTTACATTTTTGCCTGTTTCTGCATCACTCAGATAGACTGTCAATGCATGTACATCCTTCTGACTAAACGCAGAAAACCAAACCAAGCTAAAAACAAATAAAACCTTTTTCATATCATTAAATTTTCAAAACAATTCAAACTAAATCATGTCAAAAATTATTCCATAAACTTAGAATATAGTCTTACAGAAAACAATGGGTATAAACACGTATTTTTCTTTAACAAAATTCTTATTCCTACAATTCCTATCTGACACAAAAAGCTATTAAATATTTAATATCAGTTATTTAAAAACAAAAAGCTGCCTTTCACACAAAAGACAGCTTAATCATTTAGATTAGATACTTGAGAAATATGGTAATGGCAACTTTGTCTACACAAACTCACCTGATTGCGCATCATAAACTTTACTGAACTTACCTTCAGTAACTAATTTATTGATAGTATTACGAACAGTTGTTATTCTGGTTTGGTAATTTGCGCTTCCTATAGTACATAAATTGGAAAAAGCTTTCTCATAATTACCGTTAGTATTTAAGGCTAAGGCAATTCTATCATTTTTTCCTCTTCCTTGGTGACGGATATCACAAATCATTTGACAAACTTTGGCCGGCGCGCCATGCAATCCAAATCTCTCATGATATTCTTTCATATTCTCTTTATACATTACTATCGCAGTTTCAACTTGAATCTTACGATGCTCAGGATCATTACTGGCCCAATGAACAAATCTGGCTGCACAAATCAACTCTTGTTGATCAACCTCGGTCAAAGTAGGATTAAGATAATCCATTAAAGCCTGACTACTTGTATTAGATTCCAAAGGACTTAAAATACCAGTTGAATTGCGATAAAAAATTTGATTATTTTGCAACACCAACTTTGGAAAATAGTCCTTTGCTTTAGGCAAAGCTAAAAGTTTCTTGAAAAATTTCACAAAGTCTCCGTTAGGAACATGAGCTGCATATTGCATAAAAGTAAAAGTAAATTTTGCTCTGTCATAAGTATTTAAACAAAGAAATGAGCCTTTACTTTCTGCCATGACTGTTGGGTAGATAAAGTATGCCCAAAACTTATTTTTTTGCACATAATCTTCAGGTTTATAAACTAAATTATTGTTTACACTTATATTATACAACCCGAAATTATCAAGGTAAGTGGTCCTGAATGCAAATGTAAATTTAGACTCCGTACTATTAAGTAATTGTCCATTATAAGCTGTCTTTCCATTGGAGAGAACACTACTTGTGATTGAAAAATCAAAAGCCATAATCTATTGGGTATTAGTTCACAAATTTTTAAATAAAACTAATCCTAATACAAATACAAAACAATAAGTATAAACACGTAATCTGTAATAACGATAAAAGATAATCTTAAAACAATAGCTTTCTTAGCAAGACTAAAGTCTCTCCTTGCCCTTGATCCCAATAATTAGTATGGGAAACACATGGGAATTTTCTCTTAACATACCCCCCTTTAGGGATAAATCTATGATTTTGTATACCTTCTCCAAAATAGTAATTCAAATCACCTCCTATATAATCATTACTGAAATAGATATTATTCCAACGAATAAAAGCAAATTGTGAAGAATGATTTATAATCTTAAGTGGGATGTCATTGCCTTCACTATCTTTAACTTTCTCCGGATAAGAAATAGCATTCTTATAATCCTTTACAATATCATTACCCACACGCTTCACTTCAATTTTTGGAGGATTCAAAGGCAATTCCCTATAGTTGGTTCTTCTGTCAAATTCAGCATAATCCTTTGCCATAATATAAGCGCCATGACATAGCGGACTACCAATAGTTATAAAATCAGTTATTAGCCAAGGGTTCTTTAATGATTTTATTTCATCATACAACATGCTTTGCAATCGATTATATTCCTCTATGGGAGATGTTTTTGCCTCTTTGCTTTTATGATAATTTGTTATAAGCGCACTCATCTCCTCTAAAACAGGTTGCAAAACTAGTGCCTTTTCTGGCGCATAACTATAGATGTAATCATGCCATAAATTAGTGATTATGTCATACCCTACTACACTCCCTAAGCTGTGACCAATAATTACTATTCTTGAATAAATTAACTTTCCGTCTCTGTCCTTTTTCTCATGTAGCTTCTTTAGTAGGCTTACCCCCTTTTGCCTAATCTTATATCTTGAGTCAATATTCTCTGGAGATGGCGTAAGATATTTAACCGCATCACCAACAGTCTCAGATACTTTTAAATTTATCCTGGGAAGCAAAAAACGTATAATTAAAAACGCTGAAACGGTAAAAGCACCCGAATTCCATGCTGAAAAACCATTCTCTGAATAGCTTTTTAAAATATCTTTAGTGATAAAATATCCGAACAAAAACAGGAACAGAACAATTATTATTCGAGCACAAAAAACTAACTTTTTAGCCCTTTCTGAAGGTTTCTTTCTGAATAACAAAACGCTAATCCATTCTCTTAAATCAGAACTGGTTGGTTCATTAACCAGATTAGCCCAATAAAACTCATAAAAGTCGGTTTTCTTCCCACTTAAACTTAATCTTCTGGTTTCAAAAAAATTGGCTTCTCTATCCGGACTACTATAAAGAATATCACTATCATCTTTAATATTTTCTACAAATTCTCTCGCAGTCTCCATAGGCATTTGGTTTCCTATTCCATGGATGATAACAACTGCCTGTCTTTGATTTGCTTTGATTTTCATCATTTTATTTCGAAAATTATAATGAATAATATCATCAGACAATACGTGCAAACACGTAATTAAACATCATCTAGTGATATATAATTATTTTTTAAGGCATACAATATAGCTCCAATAAAATTCTTAGAATTGGCTTTCTCCATAATATGGTTTCTGTGCTTCTCCACTGTTCTCACACTTATAAACAACTTAGAAGCTATTTCTTTACTACTGCATTCTCGACAGGAAAGCAATATAATCTCTATCTCACGTCTGCTAAAATTGCTACCATTAATACCATTAGAATTACCAGGAAACTTTTTCTCCCACAATATTGCTTCTCTGATTACTGCTGAAAGCTCTAGATCAAAATAATAATCTTTCTCCATAACGCTTCTAATAGCAATTTCTAATTGCTCTGGAGGAGAATTTTTTGTGAAAAATCCGTTAGCCCCAAGCTCCATTACTTTATGAACTGCTTCCTTTGTTGTTAACTGTGAAACAATGATTATCTTAACTTGTGGATGACTACTTCTCAACAACTTACAAAGTTCATAACCATCCATTAAGGGCATTTGCAAATCAAGCAGAGCAACATCCAATGATGCATCTTCAAGAAACACAAACAAGCTTTTACCATCATCTGTATCAAAAACAGTTGATATACCATCAAACGAATTCAGCAGTAAAGAAAGACTTTTTCTAAAAAGTTGATGATCATCTACAAGAGCAACTGTTACCATAATTAGTTATTAATAAATTTTAAAACAAAATGATTTCCCTTCTCAGTGATTTGTTGTTGTATTTCTCCATTCAAAACTTTAAGACACAATACTAAACCCAAAAATAAATTTTCAGAGGAAGATTGACCATTAAAATTAGGAACGAAAGAATTTCCGTCATCAATTAATTCAATTTCATTGCTACTTTTAAAGTTTAATAAAAATTTTGTTGCTTTCTCGTCCCTAATAACATTATCACAAAACATTTCAATTATTCTGAATAATACGTATGCTCTATCTTCAGAAATATCAAGTAATAAATTATTTGTTCTAATCAAAAAATGTTTATCTGTTGATTTACTGGCAGAATCAAAATAATACTCAATAGCTTTTATAAAATCTCCACTATCTAAAAAAGGTGGACTTAACTTATGTGATATTTTTTTTGCATTCAAAATGGATTCTTCCAATGTCATTTGCAAGCTCGAAAATATTTCATTTTTGGTTTCTTCGTCCTTAAGTTGGGAATAAATAAAAATAAAATTTTTAATGGCTATCAAGTCACCCTGGATTTTGTCATGAATCATTTCTCCAATTTTACTCGTATTTTTTTTTTCAATCTCATGGGAGAGCAATATAAGCTGTTTTGTCTTTTTTAATTTGATATTGAGTGAACTGTTTTTATATAAAACAATCAATAATAAAAAAAATAACATCAAAAACAAGATGGCTAGAAATATATTCCAAAAGGACAAAATCATATTTGCTTTAAGTAAAATTTAAAATAAACTACTTCCATTCATAGTAATATAACGAATGTATAGGTTAATAACACAGTTTGAAATAAGTATAATTACTCATTTGAATACATATTTATACTTATAAATGATGTAAAAATATCCATTTATGAATACTCACAACGAACAAACTGTTATAATTTTAACAAGAGTTCACAATTCTCAATTTATCAATTATAGTACAGAATGCGATTTTTTAGTAATAACACGTATATAATGTACTGCTAATTACGTATTTTCAAGTATATGATATGTAATTAGCAAAACCTACATTTGGTTAACATATAAATAATAGGGTGATTATCCTCAAATCGCAAAAAAAATTTAAATATTGTTTAATCTCACCATACATATTTTTCCAATGAAATATCTGCTTCCGTATAAAGTTGATTATTTCAATTTAACCTGAAAGGATTTAACAATTTATTCTATTAACTAAAAAATATCTTATGAGAAAAATTTATCGCTACGAAAATCTGTCATACACTGGTAATAAAGAAGAAGAAATCATTTTTAAGATAAAATTCATTTCTGATGGAAACATTGGGCATACGGTCATTAATATACCAGGAGATGATGATAAAGAAATTGCAAATTCAGGTAAAAGTAATTTAGGTAAAATTGACGACTTAAAAAAAGAGAAGACAATAAGTGTATCAGATATTGCCAATCCTATTCCCGAGGAAGAGGATATAATTATTGAATATTATTTAAACGATATTCTTTTGGTAAGACACGAAAATCCAAAAAGTGAAACTGACAGACCTTATGTAATTTTAAAAATTAAATTTCATCTATCATGAAACGATTAATTCTACTTCTCTTAATTATCATGTCAGTTGAAATGTCCAGTCAGAAACTGATAAATACACTCACAACTCCTAATTCACCTGCATCGTCTATATTAGGAATGCAGCCAAGTGTTGTTATGAAACCGAAATCATTTAGAGCGCTGGAAGCTGCCTTGTATTCTAATTTCAGTAACGAGGAAGGTGGAATAACCAATCCTGACGATTTTGGCCTTGAATTTACACCCTATTGGGCAAAAGATCATGGCCTGAGTTTAGAAGAATATCTATTTCCAAAAGATGCATTTAAACAAATCGTTAGAAACTCATCGTTTTCTTTAGCTTCTACTCAAAACTTCCTCCTTCAGGACGAGACAGCAACAAAAGCAATTGCAATAGGTTATAGAACCTCTTTATTTTTTGGCAATAATGAAGACAAGAAAATAATAAAAGAGTCAAGTGATTTACTTATCGTAAATCAACAAATTGGTGCTAAAATTATGGTTGATTTGGAGTCACTTGACTCCGAAACCCATAAAACAAAGGATGATTATTTAAATGCTATCCGAACAAATCTTACCAATCGGATTCACTCAGTTCTAAAAACTAAAACAAAAAAAGAAGCTGTTGAAATGGTAAACAGAATTTATATCGAAGCGGAAGATATTGCCTTTAAAATAGATGAGAAAGACAGTTTCTTTATTTCATTTAGTGAGCTGGTAGAAAAGGAAATTAAAACTGAGTATACTGACCGGGCATTGGCTTATGAGGAGTTTAAAGGTTATATTAAAGCGCGCCAAGGAACATCAATTGATTTTGCTTATGCCATATTTCTAAGTTTTCCCGATAATAATTTTTCCTTTTCTGAAGTTCCAAGATACTCAGTTTGGTTAACGCCCTCTTATAGCTTCTCAAAAAAGCTTGAATTTCTTAAGGTAAATGCATCTCTTAGGTATGAGCGGTATTACAAAGAATATTTCGAAAAATATTTTCCCGATTCAAAAGTTTATGATAACAACTTAGACTATGGGCTATCTGTTACTGGGAATTTTAAAAAATTTACTGTCGATTTTGAAGCAACTGGAAGAAAAAGTAGCTCATTAATAGCATCCGGAACAGATAGTAATGGAAACACCTTGTATTTAAAAGACAATTCAAATGACTTTCAATATATTGGTACTTTTAGTTATCGGTTAACTGAACAAATTGCTTTATCCTATCAAATAGGAAGTGCTTTCAAACCCATTTTTACAACAAATGGATCATTGATTTCTTTATTGTCATTGAATTTTGGATTTGGCGGTCCTACTAGAAACGATGTTTCTTTAAAATAATTGAAATTTAAATTTATGAAACTTCAATATTTTAAAAATTGGGCAGCGACACTTTTTAAACTTCTTAGCGAAATATTTCGTCCTATATACTTGTTCTTACCAGGAATATTCTTTCTAACTGTCTATTATTTTATAATAGTTTCATTATCTCAGGGTCAGGATATGGTCATGCAGGCTGCAGAATATTTAGGCCCTTTTGTCTTCACGAATATAAGTTTACTTTTCTGGATGATGTTTGCATGGTTTAGCTCGCGATTGGTATCCGACACCATCAAGTCAAAAAGAGGGATTACATCAAAAATAACTAGACACTTTCCGAGAATTTTAGGTTACAATGTGGCAGTTGGTTTACAGATAGCTGCTTTAAATTTACCTACAATAGATTTTCCCGGCAAGGGTGTTTGGCTCTTATGGGGATTATTTATATTTCATAATCTCTTTTATTTTTTATTGGATTATGCATTCAATTCTAAGCAAAAAAAATATACAATAATTAGTATTTTTTGTTGCATTATTTACGCTTCATTCCTGATTTATGCATTTGTCTACGGAACTTCAAAAGTTAAATTTTTTGTATTTGATGAATATAGGCAACACATTTGGGTATGGCTCATAATGTCGCTAGTGTATTTTATATTACAGATTGGATTTGTAAAATTGGTAATATGGAGAAGACAAAAATTACAACAAAAGAAATTTGAAAATTCAAAATGGAAAGCATTCTATAATATACTGGCTTTAACAGCATTTGCTATCTATCTCTTTGTCGTTTTTTCTCCATCGTTCGCAGATTTATATGGTTCACTTGGCTGCTTATTACTGGCTATGGGATTGTGGGTAGGTCTGGTTTGTTATATAAAGCATAAGGCACTGTTGTATAACGTTCGGCTGACACTTCCTATTTTGATATTTGCAATTTTAATAGGCTATTTGAGTGATCCTTATGATGTAGATTTAGAAATAGCCCAAACAACAAACTTATACAACAAACGATCTGATATCGACACTTATTTAAACGATTGGCTAAATAATCCTGTTCGTTACGACTCTATTCTTAAATCAAATGACGAAAATCCATACCCTGTTTATTTGGTAATTGCTGATGGTGGAGCATCTAAGTCAGGCTATTGGGTGGCTTCAGTACTCTCCAAATTAGAGAGTGAAGATCGAAAAAATAGATTTTCAACGCATCTTTTAAGTTTAGCTGGTGCTTCTGGAGGTTCAGTTGGTAATCTTGCCTATTATTCATTATTGGTAGAACAAAATAAAAACAATACAAGCGAATACTTTAAAAAAAATGAGGAATCACAAGCCGGGCTTTTTATGCGGACGGATTTCCTGACTTATACATTAGCACGTTTTTTAGGTCCCGACTTACTTCGCCATTTAGTCCCATTTGTTCCAATGGATGATAGAGCTGCTGCCTTAGAGGATGCTATGGAAAACTCAAATTATAGTCCTTTAATCAGTAATTACTTTAAAGGAACTTTAGATACAATTTTTGATTACAAGGGAAAATTGCCTCTAGTATTTATTAACACTACTAATTTAGAAACAGGTACTCCCGGGGTTATAAGCAATATTAAAATGGAGCCTCCCTTTACTAATCGAATGGATGTATTGAAACAGATAGATGCTTGCAACAATGGAAAAACGCAAAAGAACATAAAACTAAGTACTGCCGTTATTTTAGGTGCGCGATTCCCTTATGTTTCACCAGCTGGTGAAATAAATAATAAGTACTTTGTAGATGGTGGGTATTTTGATAACAGTGGAGGCGGCATAACGCTCGAATTGCTCCAACACATCGAAAATCGTATGGAAAAAGACAGCACTAGTGCCAACAATAAACTTTTGAAGAAATTGAGGTTCAAGGTAATTTATATTTCCAACGGACTCCCTTCAAAAGAAGAAAAAAAAGAATTGCACCCTTTAGTAAATGACTTAGCTGCACCTTTGTTAACTGTTTTGGGCACCTATGGAAAACAAACCAACATGAGCAATGAAAAATTAGAAAATTATATCAGGAAAAGTAAATTCAGATTACAACAAAAACCATATGATACGCTGAATTTACCAATGATTCCAAGTGACACTATAATTCCCTACCCTATGAATTGGGTAATATCTGATTATAATTTAAAACGAATAATAAATAAAAATTTGCCATTTGTGAAACCGAAAAATGTCTTAAGTAAAAAATAAATCTTGTTTCTGATAAGAATTAATCTGCGAAAAAAAGCTCATTTAAAGTGTTATATTTACTTTTAAAATAAAACTAAAATTAACACATCGGATGCTAACAGATAATTTTTCACAACTCTTTGCAAAGAACTCAAAAGATCATGAACTAGCAAATAACCTATGGCTTGAGATATTTACAAAATATTCAGATTCAAAAAGACATTATCATACGATAGATCATCTTGAAGCAATGATTTCTGATTTAAAAAATGTCAAAGACAAAGTTAATGATTGGGATACATTACTTTTAGCTGTTTTTTTTCACGATATCATTTATAAAGCGGTAAGCAGTACAAATGAAGAAGATAGTGCCAAAATAGCAAAACAAAGACTAACCGAAGCTGGATATCCTATTGAAAAAACAGAAAAATGTACAAGAATGATCCTAGCGACTAAGCTTCATAATCTATCTGAGGATAATGACACCAACTTTTTAATTGATGTCGATTTAGCAATACTTGGAAAAAATGAGGAAGAATATCGGAAATATACTGAGCAAATCAGAGAAGAATATAATGTCTATCCTGATTTCATTTATAACTCTGGAAGAAAAAAGGTTATTCAACACTTATTGAGAATGGAAAAAATTTACAAAACAGAATACTTTTTCGAAAAATATGAAAAGACAGCAAGAACTAATCTCGTTAATGAACTACAAGAATTAGAAAACTAAATTATAAACAAGCCAATTTATTATTAAAAATACTTGGCAGATTAAAGTAAATACTTTCACTAAAACAGATAAAAAAGTGTACTATAAAATATCACTTTAGTGAGAAACATTGAATTAATTATGTAAAAAATATGCAGAATGTAATATTCATTTTTACTAAAGAAAGACCACTATCTCTTAAAAAGAGTTTAGAAAAAATAGATCCGACAAAATATAAAATACATATAATTGATGACTCATATTCATTTGATTCAATCAATCAAAATAAATTAATTGCAAATTCAATATCTAATACCGCTTATTTAGGAAAAAGCGAGTATGGAGAATTTTACAATAATAAAAACAGTACTGGTTTTGGAAGTCAAAGTTGGAATTTAGGCAACTGTCGAAACTTTGCTCTGGATTATGCAAAAACAAATAATTACAATAAAGTACTATTTTGTGATGATGATATTACAGTTGATAAACAACAGGATTATGATTATGGTTTTGAAATCTTAACAGACAATTTTGTGTCATATAATATTGAAGGCATGAAAGATGATTCTATTATTGGCCATATACAGTCTTCGTTAAACATTTTAGATGATGATAAGTTTCTGTCCGGTGGCTTTTTATATTTAGAGCCTCAGAAAATTAAACATAAGTTTTTAAACATATATAACGAAGACTGGATATTACAAATGATTGAAAGTGACAAGAAGATTGTTTTGTCTGAAAAAAAGGTTTACCATGCCGAATTTGATCCATTTAAAAACTATAAGCAAAAAATACTTTTCCAGGAATATGGTGAAATATTTGTTTCCGGTTTGTTTAAAAAAGAATTAACTATTGAAACATCTGATCAACACTTTTGGAACATGATTATTGATGAACGCAAAAGTAATATCAATTTAATTGAAACATTAACGTCAAAAAGCAAATTGCATAAATTTACAGAGATAGTAAAATATTTAAACACAAATTATAACATCTATAAACCCGATTTTTTCGAAACTTTATACTTAAAATTAAAATCATGAAACAAGAAAATATTGTCTTTCATAGCTATGATGGCTATGAACTTAATGGTACACTGGTAAAAGCTGATAATGAAAAAGCGGCTGTGCTTTTTGTTCATGGAATCACATCATCAAGAGACGAATTAGGATTTCATTCAGATTATGCTGAATTCCTATCGGGAAAAGGGATAACTACTCTTCGTTTTGACTATCGTTATCATGGTGGTAAAAATGATGGAGATACAAACTTGGAAAATCTTTCTTTGTGTGGTATTGTCAATGATATAGATGCAGCATTTAATGCTCTTAGAAAAAATTCAGGGCCACAAGTCAAATCTTTTTTTATAATAGGAACAAGCTTTGGTGGAGGACTATCTGCATACTGGGTTGATTCAGCCAATAAAACTGAAATCAAAAAAGTAATTCTCAATGCCCCTGTAATAAGTTATGAAAACGATGTGCTTGAAAGAAACGATCTTATTGAAAATGGTTTACTATCAGAGAAAGCACAAAAACAATTGGCAAAAAAAGGATTTGTAAATTCTTCTGATATACATTTTGGAAGAGGACTTATAAATGAATTGAAATATATAAATGGAATTAAGGCACTATTGAATCTTGGTGAGAAGGTAGTAATATTCCACGGTAATGAGGATGAAGATGTTCCCTTAGCCTCTTCAAATAAATATAAATCAAATGCAACACAACTGGAAATAATACCTAATGTAGGTCATGGATTTGGAGTTGAAGATGATGAGGATTTAGATTTCCCGGAAACTAAGGAAATACATAGAAGTATATACAGGAAAGCATTGTCAATAATTGAAAATTCGCTATGAAACACTATCAAGAAATTGGAACCGGTATATATGTTCACGAAAATGTTAAAATTGGTAATAATGTCATAATTGGTCATGGAACATGTATAGGTTATGGCGACCCTGAAGATGGTGAAATAATAATTGAGGATAACGTTAATATAGGAGCGTTTTGTGTCATTCACTTTGGAACTATTATAAGAGATTCAGCATATATTGATCATAAATGTGTTGTTGGACCTGAAGCAGAAATAGGCCAGAGAACAAAAGTCCTCTCTGGCAAAGAAGTCACTTACAAGGCAAAAATTGGCGCCAATTGTATTATAGCTGGCAATGTAGCAGATAGAACTATCATTGAAGATAATGTAACCTATCTCGGTGAGATTGCTCATACACATAGAGATGCAAGTTTAGATTGGGATGAAACCGAAGAGCCATCACCAGTTATCCTCAAAGGAAGTTTTATAGGAGTAAATGCTTTAATTATTGGCCCCAGAAAGATTGGTCCTTGCGCTTATATAGGTGCCGAAGAAATTGTAAGAACTGATGTAAATGAAGGAATGGCTTTAATTAATGGAGAGCAAAAAACTGTAAAATCATGGAGAGGTTTCATTAAAACAAGATGCCATGAGTAAAAGTTATCGTTCCATAAATATTTTTGTCTCTCACCCATTTGAGCCAAAAAATCCTGACTATGATCTTGAAAAATTTAGAACAAATATAAAATTATTAATATCTCAGGCAGAGAATATTGTCCGAAAGGAAGATGAAGATAATGATTTCGATATTGAAACAACTTTTGTCTTTAGCGATTCATTTACTGGCTTGCCTCAACAAATTGAAAGAAATATTAGAGGAAGTCATATAGGTATTGTTGACATCACAGAAAGTAAACCAAACATCTTTTTTGAATATGGATTACTTTATGGGCTTAATATTCCGGTTCTATTAATCAAAACAAAAGAGTCGATTGGAACTTTTCCAGTTCCTGCTGACATTAAAGACAGATTACCTATTCTATATGATACATTTGACAATCTTTTGGATAGTGTTGTAATTAATCTTGCTGATGAATTTAAAAAAATTCTCAATAACGATTCATTAGCAAATATTTACTTGAACAAGATTTGGTTTCCAAATAACGCTGGTAACATTAATGTTATTGCTCCTCCTGAGCCGGAAAAAAGTGAGTTTGCTTCACCAGAGTCAAAAAATTATATCTTTCTGAATAATGTGGGAGATATTGATACTATATTAGAAATTATGAATTTCTTAAATAGAAATTATAGAGGTGTAAAAATCCATATTCATTCATCCGAAGAATTTAAGAACCAGATTGAAGATAATCTGGTTGTTATTGGTGGCCCAGGTGATTCAGATGGAGATGGTAACAGTATATGTGCCTTGATAATGGATAAGATGAATGTAAAAATTGGTTACTCGTTTTCAGAAGAAGATGATGAAGATGAAACTATGACCTATAAGGATCAAAAATTTTCTGCTGTATATAGAGGAGGTAAAGTAGTTAAAGATTATGGCTATTTTGCTAGGTTCCCAAATCCTTTTAATCCTACTACATCGGTGGTTTTAGTTCATGGCATTCATACCTTTGGTGTACTAGGAGCCGCAAAAGCATTTTCTGACCTCCCATCGGCTCAGGGTAATATTAGGAAAGTAATGAAAAAATTAAATCTTGACGATATTAAACATGCTTCTTTTGAATGCTTCTTTCCTGTTGATGTACTACAACAAAGTGTTGTTTGCCCAGATATTGATATTGATAATATTTTACCTTTAACAAAAAAATCATGAAAGATTTTATTGAGCTGATAAAAAACAATGCAATAAACTATCCTGATACAATTGCAGTGATTGAAGGCGAAAGAAAAATAAGCTATGCTGACTTTCTTTCACTGGTTAATCAATTTTCTCATAGTCTGACTAAGAATTGTTCTAACCCAAGAGTAGTTATTGATTTAAAACAAGGAATAGAGTCATATGCCTTAATAGTTGCTACCCTAAATGTTGCGGGAATCTACTGCCCTCTTAATCCCGATGCTCCAATTGATAGAAAAAAGCAAATTATAAGTGAATTTGTGCCTGATTTTATAATTGTTAGAGATGATGACCAAAATAAAAGTGAATTAAATCCTGAAAAGACGTTATTTGTATCAGAATTATTAAATGAACCTTTTAATAATTCTGAGATTGCTGTTTCTCATAATCCTGAAGATATAATCTATGTTATATACACATCCGGTTCAACTGGAATGCCAAAAGGAGTTAAAGTGTGTAGAAAAGCACTCAATAAATTTTTAGAATGGTCTATCCCAACATATGGTGCTAATGGAAATGATGTTTGGGGGCAGTTTTCATATTTGAGCTTTGATCTGAGTATTGTTGACATTTTCACTTGTCTTTGTTCAGGAGCTACACTTATAGCAATGCCAGATATGACATCAAAACTGATTCCAACAAGTGCAATTCAAAAATATAAAATTACCATTTGGCACTCAGTCCCAAGTGCTGTAGATTTTATGATTGAAAGAAGCAAGACAAAACCAATAGACATTTCATCTATCAGACTAATGACTTTTTGTGGCGAACCGCTTCATAAACGTCACCTGGACTTTCTATTCGATAAAAAACCCACAATGTCAATTTATAACACTTATGGACCTACCGAAGGAACTTTATTTTGTAGTTGGCAAAAATTTGAAAAAGATAATTATGAAAACTTCTGCAATCCAACTCTAAGCATTGGTACTCCAATAAATGGATGGAATTTTAAACTCAAACCACTTGATGATGATTCTGAAGCCTTTGAAATTATAATTTATGGGGATTATATTGGTAAAGGTTATTTAGGTCATGTAAAGGATTCAAAATTTGTTATTGAAAAAATTGACGGAACTGAAACCAGTGCCTTTCAAACAGGTGATATAGTTCTCAAAAAAGATAATCACCTCTATTATTCCAGCAGGATTGACAGGCAAATAAAGGTTAATGGATACAGAATTGAACCGGATGAGATTGATCTAAAAATAACTGAGTTTTTAAATAAACCAAGCGTAACAATACTACATCAAAACTTTTTGTATTCATTAATTGAAACTGATGAAGATTTTGACGAAAGCCAATTAAAAGACTCTCTGATAAAAAAAATAGAACCTTACAAAATTCCACGAGCATTTATAAAAATCGATAAATTTCCAAGAAGCCCGAATGCAAAAATTGACTATAATGAATTATTAAATTTTATAAAAAATGACTAACCAAAACAAAAATCCCTTCGAAATTGTAGCTTCAGTTTTAAATGTCCCTGTAGAATATATCACCAATGATTCTGGCTATGGTATTTCCGGTGGATGGGATAGCATGAACCATCTGTCAATATTTACTGAATTTGAAACCGAATATAATATTTCTATACCGGATGAAAATATAGAAAAACATACTAATATGGAGCAAATCGCTAACTTTCTAAGAGACGAGATGAATATTAACTGGTAATATAAACAGTATGGGCGCATTAACAAGTAAATTGAGAAATAGTCAAAGACCTAAGAAAATACTAACACTCGACGGTGGTGGCATAAGAGGTATTCTAACTTTAGGAATGCTTAAAAAAATAGAAAACTTAGTCCGTCTTCAAGAAAAGGATCCTAATTTAGTTTTAGGCAATTATTACGACTTAATAAGCGGAACAAGTACCGGAGCTATAATTGCTTCGGCCTTAGCCATTGGAAAAAGTGTCGATGAGATTATAAAATTGTATAAAAGTTTAGGGGAAGAAATTTTTGATGCAGGAAGAAAACATAAGTTTTTTAAAAGGAATTGGACTGGTTTAAGAGCAATTTTTAATGAAAACTACGATTCTGATAAGCTTGAAAAATATTTAAAGGATACATTCAAAGAAATCGAAATAGGTGATTCTGACAAAATTAAATGCGGTTTGGCAATTAATTGCAAAAGAGCTGATACATATAGCCTTTGGACAGTTACAAATCATCCTGATGGAAAATACTATGAGGCAAATTCACATCTCAAACTATGGGAATTGTGTAGAGCATCAGGGGCTGCTCCATATTATTTTAAACCTAAAAAGTTGACCTTAAAAACCCGAGCTGGTGAAAGCTTTGAAGCAACTTTCATTGATGGCGGAGTAAGTTTAGCTAATAATCCGGCTTGGCAGACCTTTCTTGTAGCTACAGTTCCTTCATTTGGTTATAAATGGAAATCCGGCATAAATGATATTCATATTACAAGTCTGGGAACCGGTAACGGACTAAAAAAAGAAGACCCATCAGAATTGGAAAGTTTAAGATCACTTAGTTGGGCTCCTAAATTATCTGACTTATTCATGGTTGATGCTTTAGAGATGAACCAAATAATAATGGATGCTTTCGGGTACAATAAAGGCGAAAAAGTAATCGTTGATAGTCAATTTGATGATTTAGATAAGTTGGAATATATAAAGCAACAAGATAAATTATTTACTTTTATCAGACATAATGTAATTTTAACTAATGACTCATTAAAAAAAATTGGAATCATACTAAATGATGACCAAATTGAATCAATCAAGCAAATGGATTATTCCGAAAATATTGATCTTCTTTTAGAAATTGGGGAAAAGTATGCAGAAAATAATATTAAAGATATTTTATGAAAGTATTTGTAGGCTTTGGCTATAATGAAAATGATAAATGGATTAAAGAACTTATTATTCCGTTTATTCAAACTTTAGGTTGTGAGATTGAAACTGGTGAAGAAATGCAAGGAGAAGATTTGGCAGAAGGGGTAATTACAAGAATTACTGATAGTGATGCTTGCATAGGTTTTTTAACACAGAGAGGGAATCCTAATTCAGAAGGTATTTATGCAACACATAAATGGGTAATTGAAGAATTATCCTTAGCGTTTGGACAAAAGAAACCCATTTTTGAATTGAGAGAAAAAAATGTTGACCCACAAAAAGGAATAACTGGTAAACTTCAAAAATATGAATTCGAAGACAGATCCTATCTATTGATGGAAATAGCTAAATTCATAATGAAGGAAAAGGCAAAGTTGACACATAAAATTTTTATGTTATTACCGGATGAATTTGTGAAGGAAATAAAGCCACAAATTAACGATATCAAATGCAGTTACAGGTTTTTAAACAAAATGAAGTACTATGACACGGAAGAAGCTAAATTGGAGAGATTTCAAGGTGGATATGGTATAATAATCAAGAAAATACCCAATGATGAAGCTTTAATAGAAATTACGGTCACAGGTCCTAATAGGTTAAGCTGGAGTTCTGGATTTGTTTCTGTTGGATTAATGAATGTACACCTACAAAAAGACAGTTAATTATGAAAGCTACTAGATTTAAAATAAACAAAGGTTTTGAAAATTACAATATTTCTCAATCTTATGAATATATTGGAGATGATTATTGGGATTGGGCAGTTTGGATTGAGGCAAAAAAAGAAGATCTGGAAAAAATAGAATTTGTTACCTATAATTTACACCATACTTTCATAAATCCTGTTAGAGTTATTAAAGATAGAGAATCCAAATTCAAATTGGAGACTTCAGGATGGGGGACTTTTACTATTTACGCAATTTTAACATTCACAAACAATACTATAATTCAATTAGAACACGAATTAGAATTAGAATATCCAAAAAAAACCTTAAAGTCTACTAAAAAAAAATAAAGTAATAAACCTTTATGCTTCATATCCGTTAAAACATAAAATTGGCTTGCTTCGGTACAAAATGATATTATAATCTATTATAAAAAGATTTTAATAGTTAAATTTACCCATTCTACCACATTTATGCTAACTGATACATTTTTACAACTCGTTAAAAAATATTCCAAAGACCACGAGTTGGCCAATAACCTTTGGTTGGAAATATTCACTAAATACTCTGAACCAAAAAGACAGTACCACACTATTGATCATTTAGAAGCAATGATAAAAGATTTAAAAGAGGTAAAAGAAAAAATCATAGACTGGGACACTACCCTTTTGGCTGTATTTTACCACGACATATTCTACAAAGCATCAAGTAATACCAATGAGGGTGATAGTGCCAAATTAGCGATGCAAAGGTTAGCGACTATTGGCTATGCCGCCGACAAAATAGCAAAATGTGCTAATATGATAATGGCAACCAAACAGCATGAAATTACAGAGGATAGTGATACAAATTTCCTAATTGATGCTGACCTAGCCATTTTAGGCAAAAGCCCAGAAGACTATCAAAAATACACCGAACAAATTAGAGAAGAGTATTCTATCTATCCTGATTTCATGTACACTTCAGGGAGAAAAAAAGCATTAAACCATTTTCTACAAATGGATAACATATACAAGACAGAGTATTTTGCAGAAAAGCATGAGGTACAAGCGAGAACGAATATTAATAATGAGCTAAACGAAATGTAATGCATCTAACCTAAAGAAAATAGAGATACTATTTAAATCAAAAAGACTACAACATCAACTGCTGTAGCCATTTCTTTCAACCTAATCAATTAAATTATAAATTCATTTACAACGCCTTAACTTACTTATCAAAAGTAAAGACAATGCAACAGTAATTTAGATTGTGAAATAAACTAATCTTTAAAAATAATTTTAGTCGACCCCAAAAATTTACTACCCTGAGTTAGGGTAATTAAATAGATACCCGCTGGCAACTTATCTCTGGAAATACTTATTTCTGTATCTGAAGGAAATGTGTTTGTTTTTATTAGTTGTCCAAGCATAGTATAAACACTAACACTTTTTTCTCCACTACCGGTATTTGCTAAATTAATATTCATTGCACCTTGGGATGGATTAGGATAAACCGTAAAACCAACGGCTAATGGCTGTTGTTCTATACCTAATGAAGTGCCATATTTAAGTAAAGTACCGGAATCCCCAACAGCATAGCCAATGCTGCTATCGGCACTAAAGCTAACTGAGCGCAAAGAACTGGAAGTAGTGAATTCTGTATTCCAAGTAGCACCCGCATCCGCTGTATGTAAAATCCTTCCACTATCAGTAACAGCCCAACCTAAAGTAGCAGTTGCAAAGGAAATATCTAAAATACTGCCGTCTGAGACATCAGTCGTTTCAGTCGTCCAACTGGCACCACCATCATTGGTGCCTAGAATAGTACCAAAACCACCGCCAAGAAAACCTATTTGAGAAGAAGTAAACGCAATGGCTCGCATAGTATAGTTAGAAACGGTAACGACATCCCAATTAACACCACCGTCAAGTGTACTGCCAAAGGAACCGTTGGTAAAAAATCCAAAATCTAACCCTCCAAAATATACGGTATCAGGACTAATAGCAGCCAGTTTGAAAGAATTAGATTGCGGAGAAACACTAAAATCGCAAGGTGTCCATGTTAAACCGCCATCTACCGTTTTTTTACACATCCCGGCTCTACCAATGGCATACGCAATCAAGGTATCAACTAGTTTAGCGTCATTAACAGAGTCTCCAGCAGCTCCCAAATCCTTGTACTCCCATGTAGCACCACCATTATTGGTCCATAAGACATTACTCAAACTAGCCGGATTAAACCCTGGCGACAAAGTATTGGCACAGCCAATGATACCAACGGTATCAGAAATAAAGTGAATACTGGAAAACACCCTAACGTCATTGCTAGGAATCGCTGGTACTATTTGTGCCACCCAAGTAATACCGCCATCCGTAGTTTTGTAAACAGCGGTATCGGTTATTATCCAACCTAGGGTAGCCGTAACAAATGAGCAGGACTTAAAATCAGCTGTCGTTGGTGAAGTAATAGCAATCCACTCTTGAGCATTAGAGCTTGTGAAAGAAAAGAACAGCAAGGCAAAATAAAATAAAGATTTTTTCATGTTTAGTGTGTTTGTAAAATTAATGAATATGTAAAAAAATGATAAGTCGCTACTAGGTTGGTAAATCTATACTACTGCCTCTGACAAGAGATCGAAACAACTCTGGGCTAATCTGGCTACTTTCAAAAAAGAACTCAGCAAATACCCTTTCATTCTTAAAGCCAAGAATATCGGCTATCTGCCCCATAGAATCATTGGTTAAATAAAGTAGCCGGTTAGCCTCTAAAATAAGTCGCTCCGCAAGTAATTGAATCAAAGTTTTATCAAAATATAAAAGACAATCAGATTCTATTTTCTTTACAGTAGTTTTACAAAGTTGAGCGTATAACTCAGGCCGGTATGCAGTCGTAAAATTGGCTTCAATAAGCTCCCTGATGTATACCCCAAACAGCAATTGAGATGGTAAGTTTGTTGTTTGATCAGAATTCATGTTTTTATAAAATTTGACTTGAAAAGCTTTATCCAAAAACCCACTAAGCAAACTCATAAGAGTGTTACTTACTACTTCATCACACTGTTGTAAATCATCATACATCTTGTCTATAATGTTATAAAAGACAGACAACTCCACTCTGGACAAGTTTAAATGAGTATACCAATCACCAAAGTCTAAAGACCCAAAAGAAGAAATAAAATCTTTTTCAGGAACTGCTAATAATGAATGATGAAACTGAATTGCATACCCTTCAATGTCATCGCAGTTACGAAGCACAAACTGCTGAAATGGATAAAAAAACAACAATGTTTTTCCAAGAAAAATAAACTCCGAAAAATCTACAGCACCAGTTCCTTTTCCTTTTGCAATAACCAAAATGGTATAATAGTTTACGTGTCGCTTATGGTCAAAGCTAGCCACATTTTTAATTGGGAAAAGCTTAAACTTCAGTTGACCGCTTTGCTTATCAACAATAGTGGCCATTGGCATAGTAGTACATTTCATAAGTGTCAAATTAATGTGGGTCTAAATGAGAAAATGAATCTAAATTTTGACTTCTAGTAGTTCTAACAACTGATCTGTAAGTAGTTGCAATAGTAGCACTGTATTTCCATCCAGTATCTTACCTGTTTCAGAAATTTTGCTACGACTATTACCGATACTAAGAGTAAGATATTTAGGTGTTTTTGTCCCTAAAGCACTTAAAGTAGAAAGCAAGGAGAGTAAAGCTCGTTCTCCTCCTGTCTCCATAGTTGAAACACTAACTGCTGCAACAGGCTTTTGGTATAATTCACCTGAAAAAACCACCCAATCTAAAGCATTTTTAAGTATACCGGGCATTCCATAAGCATATTCAGGTGTCGAAATAACCACGGCAGAAGCACTACTTAATAGGGCCCTGAAATTGGCAACTTCAGGCGGAATAGACTTAACTTGGGGATTAAAAGGCTGTAACAATTCTAAACCAATAAAACTAACAAAATTTACCCTGCCTGAAACTTGATCCGCCAAAGCACTTATAACAGCACTATTGGATGAACCTTCGCTCAAACTACCCGAAATCCCCAAAATCAAATCTGTACGCATACTGTTATACACTTAAATCATCAACTGTGACAATCCAATTACTGCTACTGGCAAACCGTTTTAGCAACAATCCTTCTTCGTTGAATTCTAACAATTCATTTCCGGCTGCACGAAACCAAAATCCTTCATGATCCTGCCATTCAAAAACAAAACGAACAGCCATACGGTTAACCCTAAACCCCCACAGCGTTCGCTGAGATTTAAATGACTGAACACCTTCACACGAATTATGCAATAATTTATGCACAGCTTCCAACCCATGAACATGACTAAGATTGTCTTGCCACTCTACACCAGTAGAGCAAATACCACCTAAAGTTTCAGGCAAATAACCATTCCAAACTACATCCAGGCTCACTGCTTTTTCAAGTGCAGTTTCCATAGTAAAGGGAGGCAAGGGATATTTTTTTAAAGAACTCATCGCAAATAGTAAATCAAAACATTAATAAATCAAGGCAAAGATGTAATACTAACAGAGTATGGCTATAGACAACATTTCCCGTTGAGTTAACTATTTTTCCTTAGAAGAAAAAACCAGCTTAAAACGAACCCATCCATACAAAACTGTTCTTTTATCCGACAATTGTTTCATAACTATCATTATAAAGTGTTGAGAAGCTTATTGAATTACCAATTAGTATTACACTAACTCATCGTACTCACAAACACTATTAAAAAAACTAAAAGGAATAAGTAACCTGTAATTTGATGCCCGCAAAATTCCGGTAAATAAGTCGATAGTTAATTTTCTATTCTACCTTAGTAGTTGGCAATTCTTCCCGACACCGAAATAAGCGCCAAACTTGTAAAAGGAAAATAAAATAATTGTTTACTTTTGACGCCTTCTTTAAATCTTTTTCAAATGAAATACTCAGGTAATGGAGGCGAATATCTCGCTTTGACAGAACTTACGGAGGACAACAAGAATATCCTTTTCGACAATTTTGAAAGTAGTCTCTCACTCTTGTGGAATACAGACGACTACCTACGGATTGAAATAGACAACGAAACACACATACTTGAAAAAGATCAAATTATCTTTTTAACACAACTGCATAAAATTGATGATATTGCCCTTACTAGTGCAAGATTACTACGATTCAATAGAACATTCTATTGCGTTGTAGAGCATGATAACGATGTTAGTTGTAAAGGAGTATTGTTTTTTGGTGCAGCCACAATTCCGAGAATCTCTATAGCCGAGGAAGAATTTGAAAAGTTTGACATGCTTTGGAAAATGTTCCGCTTGGAAATAGCAACAAAAGACACCCTGCAAATTGACATGTTACAAACCATGTTAAAAAGAGTTTTAATTGAATGCGCTAGGATACTTAAAAAATCAACTAATTATGAATTGCTCGAAACCAGTCAATCAGATGTAGTCAGAGAATTTTATTATTTGGTAGAGTGCAACTTTATTGAACACCATGATGTGGCATTTTACGCTGACAAACTAAACAAATCCCCTAAAACACTTTCGAACTTATTTTCTATTGTATCCAACAAAACGCCGCTACAAATAATTCACGATAGAATTATGTTGCATGCCAAAAGACAAATACAATATTCCGATAAATCTATAAAAGAAATAGCTTACGACCTGGGATATGAAGACATACAAACCTTTAGTCGATTCTTTAAAAATAAAGAAGGGATTTCTCCCATCGAACATCGAGAAAAACTCAAAATAAAAAGTTAAAAGGTAATATTGTCAAATTATCGGGAAAAGGTGTCTAAACGGACACCTTTTTTTATTGGAACTTTGTGGCGGCGTATTGGACAAATTTAACAATTCCAAGAAAATGAAAAAGATAAAAGTTCCTTCAAGAAAAGAGGTTTCTCCTAAGAATCAGTTAATATTTGATGAGTTCCAGGATAGCATTGGATTTGTACCTAACATTCATGCAACACTGGCGTATTCAGATACGGCCTTAGAAAATTATATGCGCTTATCCAAGGCCGAAACTTCCCTATCATACAAAGAGAGAGAATCCATTAACTTAATAGTAAGTCAAGTAAACAATTCTAAATATTGTATTGCAGCACATAGCCACTTTAGCAACCGAAACGGCTTTACTAAAAAGGAAATTCTTGAAATCCGTAACGGGCATAACTCATTTGATCCCAAATTAGACATACTGATAAAGCTTACGAAGGAGATCGCTGAAACCAAAGGAAAGATAAATCCCGAGGCTATAGAAAATTTTCTAAAGGCAGGCTACACTATGGGTAAAGTAATAGACATTGTAATTTGCATAGCAGATAAAATGATCACAAATTACATTCATAACATCACACAAATAGCGGTTGATTTTCCTCAAGCTCCGGAATTAAAAAAAAGTGACTGCAAATAACTAACCAATAGCACATACAAAGCAGAATAACTAGGTTATCATTTTACAACGGCTCCTCAAAAACAGTATATAAGGAGCCACAAAAAAGTGTTAAAAGCAGTAAAAAAAGGCAATTTAATTAGAAAGGGAAAAATTGCTAACGCATCGGGAAAATAGGTCTATAACCACCCCGGGAAACCACTGCACCTTTGTACCGTCGATAATGACAAACAAAAAAATTATTATAACATTAAAAATTAAAAAATTATGGCACGATTAATTGCTTTAGATCCTGAATCTACAACCGGGAAATCAAAAGAATTGTTTAACGCGGTACAAGGCAAATTAGGAATGGTTCCTAACATGATGAGAACAATGGGAAATTCACCTGCAGTTTTAAATGGTTACCTTTCTCTCAGCGGAGCGCTAAACGAAAGCTCTATTGGTGGAAAATTAAATGAATTACTTGCTCTTACAGTAGCCAACGCAAACGGTTGTGAATATTGTAACGCAGCACACACGTTCATCGGAGGTCAACTATTAAAAATTGATTCTCATACTATTGAAGATGCTCGTTTCGGAACTTCACATGATGAAAAAACTAACGCTGCACTTCAGTTTGCAAAAACAGTAATTGCGACCAAAGGTCATGTAGAAAGCGCAGCAATTGAAAATGTAAAAGCAGCTGGTTTCAATGATGCTCAAATTGCAGAGATAGTAGGAGCAGTAGCTTTAAATATCTTCACAAATTACTTCAACAATGTGGCTAAAACAGTAGTTGATTTTCCTCAAGTTGAATTAGTGCAACAAGCCTAATTCCTGAGATACTAAAAATGGTAAATCCACAACGGATTTACCATTTTTATTTAAATAAGTACAAACATAAGGAAGAACATCATGGAACAAAGACACCCTTTACCGCCTTTTACATTAGGAACGGCAATACAAAAAATTCAATTAGCAGAAGATGCGTGGAACAGTAAAGACCCGGAACGAGTTTCGAAAGCATATACTATAAATAGTGAATGGCGTAATAGAGACACTTTTGTTTACGGTCGTGAAGAAATTATCGCTTTCTTAACCAAAAAATGGCAAAACGAACAACACTACAAACTAAAAAAGGAATATTGGGCACATACTGATAACCGGATAGCGGTGCGATTCGAGTACGAATACCAAAATAACAACAGCCAATGGTTTAGAGCTTACGGAAATGAAAATTGGGAGTTCGATAAAAATGGCCTAATGCAAAAAAGATATGCCAGCATTAATGACAAAGAAATTAAAGAAAGCGACCGAAAATTTAAGTAATCAAAAGCCGGAACGCTACTATAAAATAATTATTAAATGCTGTACGACAGGTATAGTTACTTTGGTAGTCTCTATTACAAAAGTTGGTGGCAAAGTGCTTAGTTACATGCATGGACAAGCAAGAACAGTTTAGGAAGTACAGAAATTGCCTTTTGGAGTGAAAATAAAAATTTCGGGTACAGCCGTCAAAGAAAAATTAGGTGAATAACAACTTAGCAACCATTAAACCTAATAATTATGAACTATCACAAGTTAGCTTTTACAGATGCGATTAAAAAACTACAGGAAGAACACGGCAGTCGTGGTGGCTATGACCACATGGAAGGCCGGTCTTCTGTAGAAGGTTTATCATACGATGAAATTTCTTTTATCAGTGAGCGAGACAGCTTTTACATGGCTTCATTTGGAGCTAACGAGTTTCCTTACATTCAGCATCGCGGTGGCCCGGTAGGTTTTATAAAGATTATCGACGAAAAAACCATTGGTATAGTAGATTTTGCCGGGAATAAGCAATACATATCATTAGGGAATGTGTCACAACACAACAAGGTGGCATTAATGCTAATGTCCTATCCACAAAGAGCTAGATTAAAGATTTATGCAGAAATAGAAATCAAGGAACTTAAAGACTTTCCCGACCTATACGAGAAATTAAAACCACAAGACTATAAATTTAGACCCGAGCGAATGATGGTATTCAATATCAAAGCGTTTGACTGGAACTGTCCTCAACATATTACGCCACGCTTCACCGCGGCAGAAATAGAAACAGCATTCGCACCGCAAAAAAAATATATAGCAGATTTAGAACTACAAATCGAAGAGCTTAAAGAAAAGCTTTCTAAAAAATAATAACAATGCAAGTAGAATTAAAAAGAGTGGTAATTACTGGTTTAGGTGTAGTAAGCCCGTTGGGAAATGATATCGAAACATTTTGGAAAAATATAGTGGCCGGTAAAAGTGGTGTGTCACCAATCACAAGTTTTGATACAACCAATTTCAAAACTAAGTTTGCTGCCGAGGTAAAAGACTTTAATCCCTTGAAATATTTCGAAAAATCTGAAGTTCGCAAATACGATGCGTTTACACAATACGCAGTTGCCGCCACTGAAGAAGCCATTTTCGATGCTAACCTCGATTTCAATACGCTAAACAGAAACAAAATTGGTGTAATTTGGGGATCAGGTGTTGGTGGTATCAACACTTTCCAAGAGCAGATAGCAGAATATGTCTTAGGCAACGGCATACCACGATTTAATCCATTTTTTATTCCAAAAATGATTGCTGACATACCATCGGGGATTATTTCTATACGTTATGGTTTACATGGTTTAAACTTTAGTACAATGAGTGCTTGCGCCTCATCCAACAACGCCATCATAGACGCATTTAACTATATTCGATTAGGCAAAGCCAACATAATAATTACTGGCGGTTCGGAAGCCGCCGTTAATGAGGCATCTATTGGTGGTTTTAACGCATCAAGAGCCCTTTCTACAAGAAATGAGGACTATCAATCTGCTTCTAGACCGTTCGACCCAACCCGTGATGGTTTTGTGTTAGGAGAGGGTGCCGGAGCACTAGTTTTAGAAAGCTTAGACAGCGCTTTAAGTCGCAAAGCCACAATCGTAGCCGAAATAATTGGCTCAGGAATAGCGGCAGATGCTTACCACCTAACGAGTACTCATCCGGAAGGAGAAGGTGCCTACTTAGGAATGCTGGATGCTTTAGAGGAAGCCAACATTGCCCCTAGTCAAGTTGACTACATAAATGCTCACGCTACTTCCACACACATGGGCGATTTAAGTGAACTAAAAGCTATGGGAAGAGTATTCGGTAACAGAGACTCATTAGCAATAAGCGGCACTAAATCTATGACAGGTCACCTTTTAGGGGCAGCCGGTGCTGTGGAAAGCATTATTACGATATTAAGTATCAAAAATGGCATTATTCCACCTACAATTAATACTACAAGTATTGATGAAGATTACGGAACCAAATTTAATTTTGTCTTACATACAGCCGAAATAAAAGACATTAAAATTGGATTAAACAATACTTTTGGTTTTGGGGGGCACATAGCCTCTACATTATACAAAAGATGGAACAACGAGTAAATGCCTGCAAACGAAATATATAACTTAATGGCTAAATCAACTTACACCCAGAAAGCTACATTATATCGAAGAAGTTAAAGCTGATGCACACAGCTATAACGGATTTACACCAGAGTATCGTTACATCGCTAATAAAGTAAAACTACAATAGCAATAACACCCATAATCATACCATCATTGAAGCCATTTTAAAATAAAAATAGTAAACTAGTTTAACTAGATTTCCTAATGTAGTTTATTTTATATCTGATAGACATATCCCTACTTTGCATTGTCAATAGTGACCAATTAGAAAAACAAAATACGATGTCAAAAACAAATCAAATTCCTGTTTACAAAGATGAAAATACAGTTTTAAAATCAAATCTGGCTACAATGATTCCGGCAGAATTATTAAATGTCTTTACCAGTGACGCAGCGCAATTGGGGGTAACTTACAGTAATCCGTTAAAAGTAGCGGTTGGCGACAAAGCATCATTGTTCAGCTTAACAAATGCAATAAATAAAACAGTTTCGCTGGAAGAGCTCTTAAAGAATGGTCCTGTAGTAATCACATTTTACAGAGGAAACTGGTGCCCGTATTGCAATTTAATTTTAAATGCCTATCAGAGAATACTACCCCAAATTAAAGAGTTGGGAGCTAACTTAATAGCAATTTCTCCTCAGAATCCTGACAGTTCATTATCGATGAAAGAAAAACAGGAACTGCAATTTGAAGTCTTAAGCGATAAAGGAAATGAGGCAGCAAAACACTATACAACCATTATCAAGAATTCAATAGAAGCAATCGATTCCGCAAGCAAACTGGGTGTCGATTTTTATGCTCATTACGATGATCAGTCAAGAGACATTCCAATACCTGCGGTGTTTATAATTAACAAAGAGGGTATAATTACTTTTGCAAAATCAGAGGGAGGAGACTACAGCTTAAGGATAGAACCAAAAGAAATACTGGATGCCTTAAAAACACTAAGCGCTTAATTACTGTTTTCAGCATCTTCAATTAATTAGTAAGCATTGCCTTTTTTTGCAGGCAATGCTTTTTTTATAGTACAAAAACTCATTGCACTGAACAAGTTAATTTAGGCTTAAAATAAGCCTATTTGTAATATATGCGACATTTTGCCTTTTTTCACAAGTGTAACTTTGAGAAAAAATTAAAATGAAAGAATCAATCACCAAAACGATACTATACTCAGGAATAGTAATCATCAGCCTTACATTATCTAGCTTTACACTCCAAAAGCTAATTCAGAAAAAAGAAGAAAAATCAGAAAACAAGGGCTTCGCCGTTCTCGAACTTTTTACGTCACAAGGATGCAGCAGCTGCCCTCCTGCCGATGCCGTACTGGGTAAATATGCCTTACAAAACAATCCCAATATTATTCCATTGGCGTTTCATGTAGATTATTGGAATTACATCGGTTGGAAAGATCCTTTCAGTAAAGCCGAATTTTCAAATAGACAAAGAGATTATGCAAAAAAAATGAATACGAAAGGAACGTATACCCCTCAAGTCATTATCAATGGTAAATACGAATTGATAGGCAGCAAAGAATCCGAAATACAAAATAAAGTAACCCGCGAACTAGCAAATCCTTCTAAAGAAAACATAGCAATTAGTGAGGCTGTAGTAACTGACGGAAAACTAAGAATAAACTATAATGTAAAAAGTATTTCCCAAAGTGGTGTTGTGAATGTAGCATTGGTTAAGAAAAAAGAATTCACGGCAATTAAAAGAGGCGAAAACAGCGGGCTTAAACAAACCAGTTATAATATAGTTGTAGGTTTTAAAACAGTGCCTTTACAAAAAAAGAAGATGGATGCTGTTGAATTTGATTTTCCGAAAGAATGGTTACCATCAGATTTTACTGTGGTTGCCTATTCGCAGTCATCTTTAAACGGAGTAACAACCGCTGCTACTCAGGCAACAATACAAAACTAATACAGTTAAAATACAAGTAATAACATGAAAAATACGCTCTTCAAAAAAAAGATACTAATTACTGCTGGACCTACAAGAGAATATATTGATCCTGTCCGATTCATTTCTAACGAAAGTACCGGAAAAATGGGATATGCCATTGCCGAAGCACTGCATCAAATGGGTGCCGATGTCATTTTGGTTAGCGGACCGGTGTCCATAAATTCTTCATTTCCAAAAAATAAAATAATACAAGTAATCAGCGGTAACGATATGTTTACAGAATGCGAAAAATATTTTAAGACTATCGATATAGCTATTTTCTGTGCAGCAGTAGCCGATTATACGCCCATAGTAACTTCGAAAATTAAAATAAAGAAAATCGAAAACAATACTTCTCTTGAACTTCAGAAAAATAGAGATATCGCTTATGAGTTTGGAAAAATAAAGCGCAACAACCAAATAGCTGTTGGATTTGCTTTAGAAACTAACAATATTCACGAAAATGCCATTGGTAAATTAAAAAAGAAAAATTTTGATTTAATTGTTCTAAATTCTCCTAATAAAAATGAAGGTTTTGGTTTCGATACTAATAAAATAACTATTATTGACAGCGAACTGTCGCTTCATAGTTTTCCATTAAAGTTGAAAAAAGAAATTGCTAACGACATAATATTCTATATCAGAAACAGCAACAAATTAGTTACTTCAGAAAATAAACTAGAACAAATAGTTGTTTAACCCTTTTGATACATCCAACAGTAAATAGAGTTTCAAATTGGCAAATGCTATATCGGATTTAACTTTTGACTTCAGCATATCAAATCATGATAACAACGAAAATAAAGCTTTTATATTTAGGTATCGTAGCCTTCTTTATGTTGAATTCCTCTGCACAAACTATTACTCAAAATTTTTCTATTGAAACCTTCCCAAAAGAAACATTGCAAAATTGGAAGCAAGATTTTGGAACAAACAAAGTCATACCCGAAAAATACGAAGCTCAAATTTTGATAGCGCTATCCTATTACCCGGAATTAAAAGATACGCAGATTGAATTTCGGGTAAAAAAAACTAAAACGCCGCTAACCTCCAAACCAAACATCTTAAGCTTTCTCCTTTCGGCAAAAAAAAGAAAGTATTGTGTCACTATCAGTGAACAATCAAATACTTACTTAGAACCTATTTTGTTCAAAAATCTAAGCTTTAATGCTCAAATCGGAGTACTGGGCCACGAATTAGCACATATAGCCAACTACAGGCAAAAAGGTTTTGGAAAAATGTTCAATATTATTGGAATTGAAATTTTTTCTAAAAAACAAGTCGATAAGTTCGAATACAATACCGATAGAGTTTGTATCAATCATGGTCTTGGCTATCAGTTGCTCGATTGGAGTAAATGGGTCAGACAAAATCTCGGACGGGATAATTGGAGAGGCGCCAATAACATCACTATCAATCCCAAAAAAGAAAGGTATATGAATCCCGAAAGTATACTTAAAATGATTAATGAACTCCCAATTTACAACCTAAAACAGTAAAGGAAATTGCCTACGAGTTAGGTGTTATGACGATGAACATTATTTTAGCCGCTTCTTTAAGAACAATGCCGATGTTTCTCCTCAAAATGTACAGAGAAACAGTTGGTTTTGCCAGAGCAGCAAACTGAAGTTCAAATTTTAGTAGAGTTCCTTTTTTAGCATAACCATATCTCTTAACATCGTCCCATTTTCGAATATTGGTTTTGGGTAGTTGTCTATAAAAAAGTCTTTTTTAATGGCATAGGTAACAAAACCGTTTTTTAAATAAAATCGAAGCTGACCATAATCAACGTCAGTCGTACCCAAAATAATTTGCTTGTAATTTTGTTGCAGGGCGATAGTTTTAATTTCTCCAAGGATAAAGCTTCCAACATCCGAATTTTGAAACTCAGGTGCAACGGCCATATTTTTAATTTCTACCTCATCATCTGTATGTCTTAATAAAGCAAAAACAGCTATGGCGGTACTCGCTGCAGACGTTTGAACTACATATAAGTCGCACTTATCGAGGTACTTTTCAATAGCCTCCACCGTTTCATCGGCCAACAATAATAAGTCAAAAGGCATAACGGCCTGATTGCTTAGTTTACGAACGCTTAGTGACTGTGGTCTCAAACTTCAATTAATTTACAGTTTAATAAAAAGCTAATATACTTAATACAGATAAGCATTTCCGCTCCATTAAGCAGATAACGGGTTTTTCTTCAGCATCGCCACAAGACCTAATATTGGCCCAATGCCCAATACCATGTAAACAAAACGGCTGTCTACTATAGCAGTTAATTCATTGAGGATTTGAATACTCACAATAGTAATAGCAAAACCCAAACTGGTAACAAAAGTCAGTGAAGTGCCTTTCGTTGCTTCCGGGGCTAATTGAGCAACTAAAGTTGAAAATAAAGGAGAATCAGCGATGACAAAAAATCCCCAAAATAGCATAAATAGAATAAAAACAACAGCCGAAGGATGGAGCAGGAACAGGGGCGAAAACAAACAACAAAGGCAGGAAAATAAGAGCGAAACCATGGCAACTCTTTTCACACCAAAATAGTGTGAAAACAAACCGCTCAGCACGCACCCAATCCCACCAACGGCAATAACCAGGAAGGAGAAAAAAGGAACATTCAACGAAGCATTTGTGTAATAAGAATTATAAGCCGTTAGCATCACTGGTACAAAAGCCCAAAAGGTATACAACTCCCACATATGTCCAAAATAACCAAAAGCAACAACACGAAACTCCCTGTCTTTAAAACCACTTAATAATGTTGAACCCACTACTTTTTGAAAAGGTTTGCGATAAGGCCCAACAGAAACAAAAAAATAAACCAATAATCCTCCAAAAATAGCCAACCCCGAGGTAATAATGATAACGTATTTCCAATCGAAAGTAAAGGTAACGCTTTTTAAAAAATGAGGAAAAGCAGTACCAAGTACCAGAGCTCCAACTAAAAAACCCAATGATTTACCTAGACTCTGCTGATAATAATCAGCCGCAATTTTCATACCCACAGGGTAAATGCCCGCCAGAAAAAAACCGGTTCCAAAACGAAACAATAACAACTCCGAAATCCCATTTCCTTCAAACAAAATACAGAGATTAAAGCAACTACCCACCAAGGCACTTAGAAAAAAAACAAGCGAAGGAGAATACCGATCTGCCAAACTAAAAAAAGCAAACACAAAAGTACCACCAACAAATCCAAACTGAACTGAACTGGTTAAATAAGCTAAAGAACCGGAAGTAAGCTGAAAGCTTTGAACAATGTCTGCCATAACAGCATTACTGGCAAACCAAATGGAGGCACAAACAAATTGAGAAAAAACAAGAAGTACCAATACTTTTTTCATCATTTAGCAATATCACAATTAAATTATTATTTCAACTGATAACCCAATTTCCATTGAGAGTAAGTCGACATAATAAAATCATATCCCGGTGTTGGCACACCTAATCTAAGTCCCGAAATGATCACATATTCAGTCAAAGTCTGAAATTCAGTCTTTCCCCCTTTTAGAAAATCATTATGCATCGAGGAAGTAGCACTATAGGGCAAAGCAAAAATTTTCTTCATTGTAATTTTAACAATATTAGGAAGTAAAATGCCATTGGATTCAGCAATACTAGCCACATCTGAAACCAATTCTCGCAACAAAGTAGCATACTCTTCATTTTCTAATATAGAACCTATGGGCAAATTCAAATAACTGGTCAAAGTGGCCAAAGAAGAAACAAATACAAATTTCTCCCAAAGCAATTGCTCAATATTGCGCGAAAGGTAACAGTCAATACCATCTACACTAAGTATGGCAGCAAATTCACTTTGTTTTTCCATCGAAACAGTAGCAGAACCAAAATACAAACTATGCAAATCTCCCTTAACTTGTACTGTAGCGGGTGCAACTAGCTGGGCAACAATATAAACGCACCCATCCAAAACTTGATTAGCTGGATAGATTTTTAGAGTTCGTTCCCTAGCATCAACGCCATTTAACAAAGGAAGGATAATCGTTTTTTCCGTGATACAGCTTTTTAAAGACAATAAACTTTCTTCAAGGTCATAACTCTTGACGGCACAAATCAAATAATCAAGCGTACCAACCTCATTCGAAGTACTGGCAACAAGACCAGGGTAAGCAAAATATTCCGAGGTAGGGGTTAATAAAGTAAGGCCATGCTCCTTAATAATAATAGCATTTGCCGTTTTAGTAATAAAGACTATTTCAACACTCTTAGAAGTAGCATACTTTTGCGCTAACTTACCACCAAAATAACCACCAACACCTCCTATTCCTAATATCCCAATACGAATCTTTGTATTCATAGCTACCAATATCTTTTAAAACTACCGTAATCTGTAAACAACCACGTCAAAAAAACCACTAAAGCAATCCCTAAATAAAAGTTTCTGGCTAAACTATTGTCAACTACACCTAGAACAAAGGCCGCGATAACAAGTAAAATTGAAACTACAACCTCAATTGTACCATGAACTTCAAAAGGAACTACTTTAAAGAGTCCCAACTCAAAATTAGTTAAAACAGTTAATACAAAATGGATACCGGCTAAAATATAAGTAAAAAGCGAAGTAGTCGCAGGCAGGTTAAATAAATGCGGCGAGACTAATAAAAAAGCAACCACCACATAATCTAAAAAACCATGAATTTTGGAATTTATAATTTTCATAATAAAATAATAAAGTTAGTAAAAAAGAAAAAATAACGGAGTGCATTACGCTCCGTTACTCCGGTTTAGAACAATTAAGTCTAAACAAACAATGAAAATTATTTATCTTCAAGAGCAAAATTCAAGTAAACCTTAACATTATCAGAAACTTTACTTTTAACAACGTTAGGAATCTTGATGCCAAAATCCTGAGGTTTTAAGTTAAAAGAACTGTTTGCAACTAATTTACCATTAGCGGGTGTGAACGTAATTTTAGCTTTAATTTTCTTGGTCACGCCATGTAAAGTTAAATCGCCTTCAACATCATAAGTCCCTTTCGTCATAGCCCCTTTTGAAGCATCAAAATTTAAAACCTTACCTTTAAAAGTAGCCTTAGGGAAAGAAGACGACTCTATATAATTTTCATTAAAATGCTCTTCCATCAACGGAACTTTAAACCGAAAAGCCTTAACCAAAGCCAAAACAACAAAGTCACCACTAGCTTTGTCAAAAATACAGGAGGCAGTAGTATTTGTTGCAGCCACTTCTTCAAAAGCGGGCATAGAAGCTTCAAACTTTAATTCTCCCGATCGGGTAATCATTTTTTGAGCTTGCAAAGTGCCTGATAATACTAAGCACAATAGTAAAAAACATAAATTTTTCATTCAAATAATTATTGATTAATAAATCCGTTCTGACTCCATAAAGTAATGGCCTCAATTTGATTTTGGGGTAACTGCCCTCCAAGCGGCATTCTATCGCCACAACTCTGACCACTAATTCTGCACAGTAAATTGCCATTAATGATTTGTTCCTTCACTTCATCATAAGTTTCAAGATTAGGATACTGGATACCGCTCGAATGACATTCAAGGCAATTAACAGTAACTATAGGCTTAATATTGGCAACATAAGTTGGATTGGATATCGCTATACCCGAAATTTCATCATAAGTTCTCGTTTCACAAGAAGCAAAAGAAAAGGCTAGTACTAAAAACACTAGTAATTTATTCATAAGTTATAATTTAAAAAACTCTGTAAATGTTAAAACCAAAGAAAATACCTTTATCATCCCACTTACCAAGAGCATTCGTAAAATAAGAAACATCATTCAAGGCCTGACTATTTGAAAAAACAAGCTGAAAAACATGTCCTCCGGTCTCAATATCCAAACCCACAGTTAAGGGATTGTGATAGTAATCATGCTCTACCTCATTAATCCTGCCAGCGTACTCAAGATTAAGACTTAATCTTTTCGAAAGTTTATACCTTCCACCACCGGCAACTAAAAACTGATTTTCTTTTTCGAAATTGGGATCAATGAGATTTTTGTGAATGTAGATAGGGTTGACCTCTAAGGAAAACGATTTAGAAAATTTTCTGGAAATGGGCAATTGAAAAGAATAAGCCAAGCGATCAGATCCTTTCAAGTCCGGATAAACATCAGTTTTTAATTTAGTATTAATATCCATGGTAGTATAGCCAACAATGGTAACCGGAAAACCATCAACCTCTTGCTGCAAAAACCTGATTTTTCCCGACAACTCATAGGTTTTGTTGTATGTATGCCTCGAAAACCCCACGGTCAACCAATTGCGTACACCATACAATCCACCAATTTTGGTCAGCGCATTATCCAGTCCGAAAAAATTATCCAAACCATTGGTAAGATCACCAAAACGGTGCGATACCAAAAAGTACCATTCACCTTTAGCAGCCAGCTTCGTCGATTGCATTGTTGTAATTTGTAGCCCCTTAAAAGCCGCATCAGCAACCTCTTTTTTAGAATTTTTATTGTCATTCAATTCATTTAGCAAATCATCCTGAGCAAACAAAGGAGTAAACGAAAAGAGCAACAGTAAACAATATAGTATTTTAATATTTTTCATTAATTTAGTTATTAGTAGGCACAAGACACTGGTCCATTTTTACTTCCTCCAACAAATCATCATAACCAGTGACCCTGCCTTTTATTTTTATTTTGTCTCCCTTTTTTATCGAACCTACAGCAGTAAACTGACATGAAACACCATCCTCTAGTGTCAATACGTTCTGGTCTATAGCAGCTACAACGCCAGTTACTTCAACAGCTTTGTTGATATATTTCTTGGTAGCTGCATCGGGGTTTGTAATAAATTCTTGCTTCCAGGTTTTACTCATTAATTCAAAAGCTGCGGCTTCACTTTCAAGGTTTCTACTCCCCGCAGTTAGTGCATATTGATATCCTAGGAAACCCACGAGAGCCAGAATCACAACACTTAGAAGTATCCTTTTAGTTACTTTATTCATCAATTAGTTTTTAAAATTAAATTAGTCAATCAAGACTTTTTTCCAAAAAACAGACTGGCCATCAGACAATTCCAGCAAGTAAACACCTGCTCCCACATCACTCAAATCAATAGTATTGTCATAATTACTCGCATCAAAACGGGTAATAAAACCTCCCGTTTGAGTATAAACGGCAATAGAAACAAGAGGAACTTTACTAATCAAAGTAAAATTTCCTGACGATGGGTTCGGATAAACAACCGTAGAGCGTAAAGAGAAATCATCAACTCCCAAAGTGGTAAAAGGAGTATCAATCGAATAACCTCTGTTGCCACCGTGATAGGCCAAAGTGTATCCCGTAGTATTTCCTCTCGACCAGGCTAAGTCAATCGAAGAATTGGCATAAGTAAAAACATAATCGTTAGCATCACCGGTAGTAAAAGGCCTGGTAAACACCACCGTGCGTAAACCAGTTGATGGACTATTATTGGTATTAGAAACTAATGTCCAATTATTCACAGCGTCAACACTAGGTGTAACACCAACTCCATTTTGCCTGGCATCAACCAACGTAGAATTATTCCAATAAACAACATCTGTTCCCGCCAGCATACCGTCACCAGAAGCAAACGAACCAAATTGAAGGGCAAACCATCGGTCATTAGGACCCGTCAAAGTTAAAGTCACAGTCGAAGTGGTATTATTCAAAGTAATAGTAGCCGACATCAAACTGTTAAGCGTCACTAAACCAGTGCTCTTTTGTTGCGAAAATCCCAACGAACTTAGCAGTAGTAACAAGGCAATGAAAAGTTTATTCATAGTATTTAGTGTTTTAGTAAGGCAATGATATCCTCATTATTCGATTTGGCTGCAAGTTCAAAAGCAGTAGCACCACTACTGTCTTTCAAACTAAGATTTGGATTAAATTTTAGCAAGAGCCTAAGCATTTCAACATTTTTAAACAGAACAGCAAAATGCAACGCACTCGACTGGTTAGCATCCACAGCATTAACATCACTATGCGCTTCCAGTAATTTCTTTGCAATGACAATATTTCCTTTAACAACTGCCGCCATAAGTGCAGTCCCCCGGCCTGAACCATAATTAATGTTCTTAACTTTATCAGCTAAGAAAACAGCCACCTCGGTATTACCGTAATAGGCAGCCAAAATCAACATACTGGAACCATTGGCATCAATAGCATCAACTACATTCTTGTCTGAGTTATACAAAACCACCAGGTCAGCCAAACTACCTCTTCGGGCAACATCAAAACAGTTAGCTTCTTGGGAAAAAGAATGAATCCAAAAAAAACACAACATAAATACAAAGGACACTCGCATTAAATAAATTTTTATGTTTCATCAGCAGTTGACTTAAAAATAGAGCTATTCCATTTTATCGAAATAGCTCTACAACAATAATCAATCAACCAATAAATCAATTATCTTACAACTGGGCAATTTACATTAGCTCCTGCCGGAGTACTTGTAAAACTGGCAGCTGTAGCCAAGCTCGAAACATTCGAAAAATTGGCATTATCTAAGACCAAAACACTCCAAAGCGGTGAATAACTGGCATCACCCGGAACAGTTGCAATAACATTGTGTGTTTGCTGTGTTGTACCTTCAACGCTAAACCCGGAAGCAGGTCCCGAGGCAGGGTTACTGCTATCCGGATTAATGGCGAACATAACATATATCGGAGAAAGCGGAACCAAACCCGAACCAGTTGTCGTTAAAGGAGCTTCTTCAAAACTAAAATAAGCAACTGCTTTATCCTTATACCAACCCAAGGTCAATACGCTGGCTTGTGCGGGCACTTTACTTCTGTTGGCGGTTGAGCCAAAAGGTACAACAGGGCAATTTACAATAGCATTAGTAGGAACTATAGTGTAATTGGATGCCAAAACTTCAGTGGCACTAGTGATAGAGTTTGGAACATAGTTATCCGGTACAATTACCTTATTAACTAACCAAAAATCATTGTAATTAGCATCACCGGGAATGGTATTAATAATGTTATTTTGCCCGGCTATTGGGGTACTTTGATCCATTTTGAAGAAAACATAAATGGGCTGTGGAGTCGTTGGCTGTACATCAAAGTTGTAGTAGGCTACATGATTTCCATTTTTATCAAGCCCCAACGTTATAAAAGGACCATTATCAAAATTAATTGGCGCATTAGCTGCCGGCAAACCATTTGAACCATTTCTAACCATTAAATGACCAGCAGCTGCGCTAAAACGGTCAACACTAACTTTAGGGGCTGTGTTAATATCATTAGCAGTTGAATTTGAATCACTGTCGCTTGAACATGAAACGCTTACTAGGCCGACAATACCTAACAACGTTAATAAACTTTTTTTCATAGTAATCTGTATTTTTAAATTTGAGAGACAAAAGTAGCTGGCTGAAAAAACAAAAATTGTTAGCTAGCTAACCAAAAGTGCATGTTTTAAAATAATTTCCTTCCTTTCAACAGCTAAAACACCTTCAGCTTTTAATTGATTTAGAAAAAGATTCAGGGTGGGACGCGATGTCCCAATTAAAGCAGCCATTTCCTTTTGACTGTAAGGATGCCTGATGATCATATCTCCGGTAACGGCATTTTTATAGCCAAACTCATCCGCTAGATCTTTCAAAAACTCAATGAGTCGCGTTTTGGCATCCTTAAACAATAAGATTTCCAATCGCCGTTCTGTCTTCTTAAAACGGAATCCTAAAAATTTATAAATGAAAAGCGAAAAATCAACATTTTCGCGCATTAAATTGACCATAGTGTGCTCTGTCACCGGGCAAAGACAGGTACCTTCCTCCACTACCTGAGCAAACTCCTTTCTTACATGTTCTCCTAAGAGTACTTTCTCACCAAAAATGTCGCCATTGGACAAAATAGCCAAAATGATTTCCTCTCCTTCTTCATCAATATGACCAATCTTTACTTTTCCCTTATCAATCAGGTACAGCTTATCTGCAGAGTCTTCTTCAAAATAGATATAATCCTTTTTTTTATAACTCAACAAAGGATGCGCTTTCTTATACTCCTTAAACTTTGGAGGACAAATGATATTATACATGTTAATGTCTTCCAAAAACCAAAGTGTTTTCATGATGTTATTATTGTAATAAGAACTGTTAGTTATGCATTGCGCTGGAGTAAAAACCTTTGCGCACAATTAAAAAAACTATGGTGCCAAAACACCATAGTCATTTCGTAAATTTTAAATTCTATTATAGTGATTCATTTCAAGAATCAAAAAAAGATAAGGCTCAACCAGTTGATGAAAATCATGATACAATCTGTCATTTCTGAATTGTTCTAAATGAACTTCTTTAGACGGCCAAACTACCCTCCAAGTGAACAAGGACGCATCATCTGTATTTTGCGAAAATTCTACATCCAAAGTCTCACCAAATTCTTCAAGGATAATACAAGCCTGCTTTATTGTCTTAATAAAGTCCGACCGCAATTTTTCATCAACTCTAAACCGAACATATTCTATACTCATAACGACCCAAATATTAAATATTAGGCACCGCATCCCAATCAACAGGGATCTTGGTAGTATTGTGCAGATAGTTCGAAATAACCTTATCTCCTATTAAAACAATAATATCAATTAGGTTTTCTGTAGTATAACCGCTTGCAAAAAGGGTGTTTAACGCTTTTTCAGAAGCCCTGCCTCTACTTATGGTAGTCTCTTTTACAAATTTGGCTAAAGCATCAAACTTGTCATTAAAACTAATATCAACTCTGCGGATGGCTAGAATTTCGTCGTCCGTAAAGCCATACATCTTGCCAACAGCAGTATGGGCAGCAGTACAATATTTACAATCATTAATCTGACTCACTACTAGGTTAATAATTTCCTTCTCTTTAGAATCAAGAGTTGTCTTTCTGTTTTGTAAAGACAAATAATCTTCCAAAGCATTTTCATGAAGGGCAAAAGTGGCGTAAAGGTTCGGCACTTTTCCAAAGGCACTTTGCATATGATCAAAAATAGCCTGATTGGTGGGAGACACTTCGTCTCGGGTAGGTACTTTAAAAGTTACGGTGTGGGTTTGTGTTGACATGTTACTTTTGTATTAAAATTTAGGTGTCAAAATTGACTATACAAAAGTGAAAGTAATGCTCGTCAAATAAAATCAACTAGATTAAAAAATAAAGGTAAACTAGATTAACTTTTCTTTGTTTTCCCATTTCTGATTTTACTCAAAAATTGAGTGCTAAAACCCAAATAGGAAGCCAGCGCATACTGTGGCACCCGCTGAACTATCAAAGGATGCTTGTGCACAAACTCTTCGTATCTTTCCTCAGCTGATTTGCTCAGATTAGATAACATTCTTTGCTGCAAAAAGGAAAAGGAACGTTGGGTGATAATTCTGAAAAAACGTTCAAATTTAGGGACAACCTCCATCAAAAGTTGCTCCGAATTATAATCCAATTGAATCAAAATAGTGTCTTCAATGGCTTCGACAATTAAAGTAGCAGGAGCCTGATTGATATAGCTGCTGTAATCAGATATCCACCAATCTTCAATGGCAAAGGCAATGGTATGTTCCTGCCCTTTTGAATCAACCAGATAAGCGCGCATCGCGCCTTTTAAAACATAGCTTCTGTAATTAGCAACAAATCCCGGCTGAACAATAAATTGCTTTTTCTTGACGTGAGTTAATTTTAATAACGAGCAAAAATAAATTTCTTCTTCAGGAGTTAACTGTATGTGTCTGGAAATATATTTTACTAATGCTGAAAAATCTTGATTCATAAACATTTTTTTTAATGCAACTTAAACACGAAATGGCAGTAAGCAATGCTAACTACCATAAAAACAAATACCCTTTTTACCAGAGCTTTATTTGTTATAAATTAAAAAAATCCCCTTGCAACAAAAGGACAAAAGGATTTTTATAATTGCTGCTTATTCAGTAGCATCTTTTATTTTTGGCCACTCGGCATTGGCTTGTTCAATCAACTCCTTTTGATTTTTACTCCACTTCTTTTTAACATCCTTGTTATAATTTAAATAGAGTTTACCATCCACTATGGTCCACGCTTCCGGATCAGTTGGTGCTTTGTGTCCTTGCGAAGTCCCGTAAGCACAATACCCGCCAAATTGGGGAGCATACTTCTCAGGATTGGCTTTAAAGGCCGTTAAATTTTCTTTGGAAGAAAAATACCAGGTAGCTTCTTTCCATTTAGTGGAATATTTTGTGTCGCCAACTACAGCTTTACTTTCAGTAAAATAAGCCACTGCATCGTAACCGTTAATAGCTCCTTTTTTGTTGCTGAACACTTCTGAACTTTGCGCTTGTACTACTAAAGTGGTAAACACAAACGCGATCAGTAAAATTGTCTTTTTCATTTTATTTAGATTTAAATTTTAAACAAAATTACTGTTCAATATCAAACTAAATTGTCAGCTACATTACACTAACGCATTTTTTTAACCAAAACACAAAAACGTAAAGTGTAAACAAGATAGTTAAGCTTCAGCTTGCCGTAAAAAATCCTTTGTAAAATTCACAGTTGCCACTTTTACCTGTCTAAATAATGTAGCCAAAATGAATTGACTATGCTAAAACAAAAAATATGCAAAAAACAAGTATTTTATTAATTGTATTAACATTTGGAATTATCTCAAATGGGAATGCACAGACAAAACAAAAGGTAAAAAACAATCAAACAACTCAAACAACAAACAAAAAAATGGAAAACAATTTTAACGATGAACAGAAAAAAGTATTCAACACTATTGAAAAAATGGTAACGGCTTTTCAAAACAAAGACATTGACGGAGTTTTAGCTACTTATGAAGATAATGCTATTGTAATGTTTGAACCTCTGAAACCCGTTCAAGGAAAAGAAGCTTTAAGAGCCTTCTTTACTCAATTTGTTGGTATGAACCCTCAATATACTTTTAGCAGTCACGAAATATATATTTCAGGCAATATTGCAACTCATATTGCACCTTGGAAAATGGTTGGACAACTTCCTGATGGCACTAAAATAGAACAAAGCGGTCTATCAGTTGCCATTTTAAGAAAGCAGGCAGACGGTAATTGGCTTATGATACAAGACAATCCTCACGGACAATTCTTACTTGGTAACAATTAAAAAACATTATTAGGGTTTGCCTAATGGTAAACCCTAATTTATTACTTTTAAATAATGGAAGAAAAAGAACTTATAAAATCGTGTATTGAAGGAAATAAACAAAGCTTTGAGAAATTGATTAACGCAATTCAACCGTTAATTTTTAATTTATCACTTCGCTTTCTCTGGAACAGAATGGACGCTGAAGATGCAACACAAGAAATACTAATCAAAGTAATTACTAATTTAAGTAAATTCAATGGTCAAAGCAAGTTTAATACTTATGTTTATAGGGTTGCAACGAATTATTTAATAAATCTGAAACAAACAAATCTTGAAAAAACATTGACTTCATTTGAGGTTTTTGCAGACGATTTAAAAGCAATCAAAGAACCAACAAGTTATGATTTAGCCGACAAGAATCTCTTAGAAAAAGAAATGAAAACAGGATGTACTATGGCAATGTTGCAATGTTTAGACCGGGATTTAAGAATAGCATTTATACTTGGTAGTATTTTTAAAATAAAAAGTAATGTTGCTTCAAACATTACCAATACAACACCTGAAAATTTTAGAAAACGACTTGAACTATCAAGAAAACGGATTGGAGAATTTTTAAACTCAAATTGTGGAGTTTATAATCCGTATAATAATTGTCGATGCAACAAAAGAGTTAATTCTGCTATTTCTTGTGGACGAATTGTAAAAAACAAACTGAATTTTGCTGACAAAATTGAAAGTTACAACGAAGAAATGGAAGAACTAAATTCTCTTTCAGGAATTTATCAAAATCACGGAACATTTAAAAATGACATAGATTTTATGAAACAGCTAAATGAAATTATAGAAACAAAAAGCATAATAAACGACAACAGAATAACTAAAAAGTCGGGCACATAATTTAGGTTTTGGGAATAATAGTTACCTTCTAATCATTTTATCCTTTATAATCTGCTGCAACACTTTCTCTCTTAAATTCTGGCTTATGGTAATTTTGGTGGTACCGACATCTAATATATTGCCTTCAATACTTACTACCTTTGTCTGGTTAACAATAAAGGACTTATGTACTTTTACAAAAAGCGATGCCGGCAGTTGATTTTCCAAACTTTTAATGGTGATATAAACCATCATTTTCTTTGTTGTTGTATGCAACATTACATAATTAAGCATAGCTTCAGCATAAATTAATTCCTGATAGTATACCTTTTCAATTTGATTGTCACACTTCACAAAAAAATAATTCTCCTCTAAATCAGGTTTACCGGGACTTACGCGCTTCATAGAAGCAACTTCTTTAACTTTTGTACAGGCCCGCACGAATCTGTCAAAGGCAATGGGCTTAACCAAATAGTCCAGCACATCCAAACCATAAGCTTCCACAGCATATTCTGTATAAGCAGTGGTCATGATAACTGCTGCTTCTGTTTTACTGCTTTTTAAAAATTCAATACCCGAAAGTTTGGGCATGTTAACATCCAAAAAAATAACGTCAACAGCATGAGAATCAAGCAGTACTCTCGCTTTCAACGGGTTCTCGGCCTGCCCAACCAATTCAAGAAAATCAATATCTTCAATAAACTCCTCCAAAACCTTTCTGGCAATCGGTTCATCATCTATAATAATACAGTTCAGCTTCATGATAAGTCAATAATTAAATTAGCTACATATTCATTGTTTTCTATACCCCTGGTAAATTTGTATTTCGCAGAATATAATAATTCCAACCTCCTTTTAAGATTAATAATACCAATACCACTTGAATCCGAAGAATTGCTGTAATCAACCGCCGAATCAACTGTGTTCTTAATAGTGGACCGTAAACAACTGTCCGTTAACTGCAATTCTATTAAAATAGAATTTTTTCCTTCCGAAGTAGTACTGACAAACTTAAAAGCGTTTTCAAGCAGTACAACCAATAACAGTGGTGCGATTTTTAACTCTGTCGTAGGTACCGAAATAGCAAGATTCACCTCAAGGTTACTGTCCTTGCGCAATTGTTGAAAAGCAATATAATTTTTTATATAATCAACTTCCTTCTCCAAAGCAATCTTATCGGCGCTGCAATCATACAATTGGTAACGAAGCAGCTCAGAAAATTGCAAAAGTATGTTTCTGGCTGTTTCATTTTTCCGGTCAATATGGCCATAAATCGTGTTTAAGGAATTAAATAGGGCATGTGGATTTATTTGTGCTTTTAAAAAGTCCAACTCATTCTTTGTTTTCTCCGTCTCAAGAAATTCCAATTTTTGCTGATGCTGCATCTTATCAATTAGCATCTTACCAATAGTAATAAGTAAAACCCAAAATAAAATGTACAGAAACGAATTTATATAAAGGCTGGTAAAGTCCAAAACCAAACCAGGATTAAAAAAATAATAGCTCATTTGAACAGCAAGCATAGACCGCAGCCAAGCAGAAAAGGCAGTGATGAACAACGTGACTATAACAAACAAACCATATCGCTTCTTTTGCAAAAACAGCGGAATGGTAAAATAGCTGATAGCATAGTAATCGGCTGTAATGAATAACAAATAGCAAAACTCTACAGTAAGCGTCTTTGTAATGGAAACAGCATAACTATGAAAGGCAAACACCCATAAAGCATAGATAAAGAACCAAAAAAATAAATGGTATTTATAGGAGAACCGTTTCATTCAAATTATTTTTTTCAAAGTTAAATAAACCACTGTATTATGAAATTTTATTACATCAATAGAACTTATTCCATGATAATCGACTACTTAATCCCGTAAAAGAAGTCTTTAATGTAATTGTTTTTATAAACAAACTAAAAAGTAGCAGTTTTGAAAATTATTAATAATTAAAAAACGAAAAAATGAAAAAAAGTATGGATTGGTTTTTAAATCCACCGGTAACAGGACAGTCAAATATTATACTGTTGCGCCTTATGGCCGGAAGCGTATTCTTATGGGAAGGCATCCTTAAATTTGTGTATCCAAACCAAGGAGTAGGCCGATTTACAAAATTAGGTTTCCCTAATCCCGAAACACTGGCTCATTTAATTGCAGTGGGTGAAATTATCGGTGGTCTTCTGCTCTTGTTTGGCCTCCTGACCCGCATTGTTTCATTGTACTTCATTGTACAAATGATTGTAGCTGTACTAACCACTAAAATTGCACTCTACTATGGTACAAGCCCGTTACCAATGCCTCCTGCACCACCTAAAATGGGGATTTGGGCGATCTTCCACGAAATACGTTCCGATTATGCTCAAATTTTAACTTGTCTTTTCCTCCTCCTTGAAGGACCCGGTAGAAGATCGTTAGATTTTATAATTACTTCCAGTAAGAAAGTTTACACTATAAATGAAAAGTAAATTTATTTTGAACCAATCAGTCCATATATAAAAATATATCATACATTTGTGGACTGATTAGTTCATTATTCTTTAGACGTAAAATAACATAACTCAAAAAGATTCTACAGCGGAGTCTTTTTTTTTAGATATTATTTTGGACTGTTTAGTCCATTATTAATAAAGTAACATTTAAACAAATATATTTATGAAAGCAATTCAATTAACAGGATTCAACGGAGTGGAAAGTTTACTACAAATAGACCTCCCAACGCCAAAACCATTAACTGACGAAGTACTGATTAAAGTGCAAGCAGCAGGAATTAACTATGCCGAAGTAGAGCAAATTCATGGCAATTATTTAACCTTTGGCAAAGAAATACCATTTGTAATGGGTTTCGAAGTAGCTGGTGAAGTAGCCGAAATCGGTTCAGAAGTGACTCATTTAGCCGTTGGAGACAAAGTAACTGGTTTTTCAATAAGCGGAGGCTTTGCCGAATACAGTACGGCCAAAGCTGACACACTTATTCCAATACCGAATGGATTAACCTTTGGTCAGGCCACCACAATTCCGATACAAGGCATGACAGCCTATACTATGCTAAAGTATTTAGTAGTTCCTAATGCTCCCGAAAGCATTCTTATACAAGCCGCTGCTGGTGGCGTCGGGCTTTATTTGGTCCAGTTGGCAAAACACTTCGGCATAAAAAACATTATTGCCCTCGCCAGCTCCGACGATAAATTAGAGCTTATAAAATCATTAGGTGCCCATGTGGTAATAAATTATTCCGCTTCAGATTGGGTCGAAAAAGTCAAAGAAGCAACCTCCGGAAAAGGGGTTGATGTAGTGTTGCAAATGCTCTTGGGCAGTATTGGTGAAGAAAGTTTTAAACTAGTGGCACCTAATGGCAAAATTGTGCTATTTGGTTCAAAAAATTATAACGACACTATAACAACAGAACAAGTCCGCCAATTAATATGGTCAAATCAAACCTTGGCCGGTTTTGCCTACCCTGCCCTGCCAATTGAAAAAATTACGGAAAGCTTACCCGAATTTCTTGAATTAGTAAGCACAGGCAAAATTAAAATCTTTGCCGATCACAATTTTCAACTTGAGGAAGCAAAAGAGGCCTTTGTTGCACTGGCATCAAGAAAGACTATTGGTAAAGTATATTTTTCTTTTCCAAATTAAATAGGGTCTAACAGGACTGATTGTTCCACAATTTAGTATTTTTACCGCAGTGCCTTAACACTGCGGTAATTATTAAAATATGGCAAGAATTAGAGAATTTAACACCGACGAAGCTTTAGACAAAGTAATGGTTCTTTTCTGGGACAAAGGATTTAATGGGGTATCCACCCAGGAAATCATTGATGAATTAAACATAAGCAAGTCTAGCATGTACGGTGCCTTTGGTGATAAAATGGAATTATTTGTTGCTTGCCTTAACAGGTACCAGCATAAAATTCTTAACCAATTAACCAACCAGCTCACACACACCAATTCCGTTAAATCTCAAATTAAAAAAGTACTAACCGGAGTATACACAGAGGCATTGGCTGATAAAAGTCAAAAGGGCTGCTTTATCGTTAATAGCAGTATTGAATTAGCACCTCACGACGAAAAAATTGCCCGTATAGTATCTGAACATCGTGCAAAAGTGGAAACCATTTTTGAACAGGCCATATCAGCAGGTATAAATAATGGCCAAATAACAAATGAAAAAAATGCAAAGCAAATTAGCAGTTTGTTGTGTAATACGTTAAACGGCATCTACGTTGATTCAAAATACATACGAAATAAAAAGTCTTTTGAAAATGTTGTAAACTCAGTAATGATGGTCCTTGACTAGCTCAGAGAAAGAGGAGATTCTTAACCAATTATTTAATTTAACTTTTTTTTATAATTTAATTTTTGACCGAACAGTATAGTATTAATATATTTGCCCCACTAAAGAAACTTAATATGGCAGGTAGACCTAAAATATTTAATGAAGAAGAAGTGCTGGGTAAAGCTATTAATATCTTTTGGAATAACGGATATGAAGCAACAAGTACAGAATCACTGGTAACAGGGATGGAACTTAACAGAGGAAGCTTATACCATACATTTGGAAGCAAAAAGGAATTGTTTGCTAAGTCAATTGACCTTTTTGCCAATAATTCCACTAAAGCTATTGAACAATTAATTCACGACAGTGTTAACCCGGTAGAAGGCATTAAAAAATTCTTTATGTCTTTGGCTTCATCTAGTATGGAAGAACATAATAAGGGTTGCTTTATGTGTAATACCATTGCTGAACTTAATAATATAGATCAGGAACTAACGTCAAAAGCCTCCGGAAATTTAAAAAAACTGGAAAATGTCTTTCTAAAATATATCGAAGTGGCTAAAAATAACAAGCAATTAACAACCAAAGAGGACTCAAAAGTTTTGGCGCGATACCTGTTAAATCTCTGGAACGGTATCAACATAACAAGACGTATCTACAAAGATAAAAACGAACTGGAACCATTAATCAAATTGCAGTTAGCAGTACTATATTAATTTCAGGAAGGTTGAAAGAACTAAAAAAAATAATAGCCGATAATCAGGTCACAAGAAGGCACTTTATTTCAACTTCTTTGTTGGCGATGACCGCAACAGCAATGTCACCTCTTTTTATGAATGCACAATACAAACAAACTAAATTTAAAGCCATTGCTTTCGATGGTTTTGTAATATTCGACCCAAGACCGGTCCAGACGCTGTTAACCGAATTGTTAGCCGAAAAAGGTGCAGAATTTGGAACAATTTGGAGAAGTAAGCAGTTCGAGTATACCTGGCTTCGTACAGTTTCCGGAAAATACAAAAACTTTTGGGAAGTTACTGAAGATGCCTTGACATACACCATAAAAAAAACAGGCGTTTCGCTATCTACCGACAATAAGCAACAACTAATGCAAAAGTTTTTGGAGCTAAATGTATGGCCTGAAGCAATTCAAGGGCTCAAAGAATTAAAACAACAAGGATATAGGTTAGCGTTCCTTTCTAATTTTACTAAAGAGATGATGCAGGTTAACATCCAAAATAATAAGTTGCAGGAGTATTTTGAATTTCAACTCTCAACGGATTCAGTAACCGCCTTTAAACCAAGTCCTTTAGCATATCAAATGGGAATTAACGCTTTCCATTTAAAAAAAGAAGAAATTTTGTTCGCCGCTTTCGGTGCATGGGATGCAACCGGAGCAAAATCATTCGGATATCCCACCTACTGGGTCAACAGGCAACAAGTTCCCTTAGAAGAGTTAGACGTTACTCCTGATGGTACCGGAACTAACTTTAATGATCTTATGAATTTTTTAAAAGGATAACAACCTTTTTTTATCCAATATTTGACCAATCAGTATAGAATTAAATAAATAATAAATGAGAAGAATAATTATAACAATGGTAGCATTGGCAAGCTTAACAACAATGCACGGCCAATCAAAAAAGGCCACACAAATGAAAGTAGAACTAAATAACAAAAAAACAATGACAGTATTTTACAAAACCATAAAAATAGATGGTTTAGAGGTATTCTATAGAGAAGCTGGTGATACTAAAAAACCAACAATCGTATTTTTACATGGCTTTCCTTCTTCCTCACACATGTATCGAGACATTATGAATGACTTAGCAGCAAACTACCACGTACTGGCTCCTGATTATCCGGGCTTCGGATATTCAAGTGCTCCATCACTAGCTGATTACGAATACACTTTCGATAAACTGTCCCACACAATTGACCACTTTATTGATGCCTTGCAATTAAAAAAAATTAGCCTGTATTTACAAGACTATGGAGGACCGGTAGGATTTAGAATTGCGGCAAGAAGACCTCAATTAATCCAATCTTTAATTATCCAAAATGCCAATGCCTACAAAGAAGGTTTAGGGGCGGCGGTACAACCATTGGTATCGTATTTTGAACATCAAAATACCGAAACTGAAAAGGAAGCAAGAAACATCTTAACTACAACAAAATGGCAATATACGGATGGTGCAGAAGACCTGTCAAAAGTTAGCCCTGACAGTTATATAAGTGACCAATACTTTTTAGACCGAAAAGGAAATGACGAGGTGCAATTAGCCTTTTTCAGAAGTTATGGTAGCAATGTGGCATTATACGATAGTTGGCATACGTATTTCAGAAAATACCAACCACCGGTTTTAGTGGTATGGGGCAAAAATGATCAAATATTTATTGCACCGGGCGCAGAAGCTTATAAAAAGGATATAAAAGATGTCGAAGTGCACTTACTCAACGGAGGTCACTTTCTACTGGAAGAACACCATCAAGAAGTGGCGCTATTGATTGATAGTTTCCTTTCAAAAAGAATAAAGAACTAGTTTTTTTCTTTAATTTTTGACTAATCAGTATAGTATTGCCTAAATAGAAATCAGAATTAAACAAATTAAAAATGACAGTAAATTTTAAAACAATTAAGATTAATCACGTAGAAATCTTCTACAGAGAATCGGGAGATTTGGATAAACCGGTAATACTCTTACTCCATGGTTTTCCATCAACATCATTTATGTTTCGGGACTTAATAAATGATCTTTCAGAAAAATACAGAGTAATTGCGCCTGACTATCCAGGTTATGGCCAAAGTACTGCAGTATCACCAAACGAATTCAATTACACCTTTGAAAACCTTTCAAATTATATAGAACAATTTATAGATGCACTTGGCCTAAAAAAGTTAAGTCTGTATATGCACGCTTACGGAGGGCCTATTGGGCTTAGAATTGCAAAAAAAAGACCTGAGTTAATTCAGTCCTTGATAATTCAAAATGCCAATGCCTATCTCGAGGGCATCGGAGAAGCACTAAGTCCCTTAGTTGCTTATGTTAAAAATCAAACACCGGATACGGAAAAGGGTGCAAGAGGATTTTTAGAGTATGATGCAACAAAATGGCAATACTACCACGGCGTCAAAGACACAACTAAAGTAAGTCCCGACAGCATAGTTATCGATCAGTACTATTTAACTCGTCCCGGCAACGATGAAATTCAATTAGCACTCTTCAGAGACTATGGTTCTAACCTTGAAAAATATGAAGAGTGGCAAGAGTACTTTCAAAAGAAACAACCACCAACTTTAATTCTTTGGGGGAAAAATGACGAATTGTTTATCCCGCAAGGAGCAAAAGCTTATCGCAAGCACCTACCGGAGGCAAAAATATATTTTATCAATAGTGGTCATTTTATCTTGGAAGAATACCATGAGTATGCTGCCCAATTAATAGACAAATTTCTAACCAATCTAATTGGGGAGATATAAAAAGTAAAACAACAAGAGTGAGTATTAATTATAAATAAAAAAGAATGAAAAAAATCGTATTAATCGCCTTAATGGTAAATGCCGTAACCGGATTTAGCCAAGGCAAAACATCAAATTCGTTAAACCCAAAAATTAAAACAAAAATGACAAACACAGTGAATTTTAAAACAGTAAAAGTCGATGGATTAGATATTTTCTATCGCGAAGCAGGAGACAAAAACAAACCTGTATTAGTATTATTACATGGCTTCCCGTCCTCCTCGCACATGTACCGTGATTTAATCAATGACTTGTCTGGTAAGTACCACGTAATTGCACCCGACCTTCCTGGTTTTGGTCAAAGTAGTGCTCCGGCAATTACCCAGTACACCTACACATTCGATAATCTTTCTGTAACAGTAGAACATTTCATCGAAACCATTGGTTTGAAAAAATTTAATTTATACATGCAGGACTATGGTGGGCCGGTAGGATTAAGAATAGCAACAAGAAAACCGGAATGGATTCAATCACTTATCATTCAAAACGCTAATGCTTATAATGAAGGGCTTGGTGAAGCTTTAGGCCCTTTAGTAGCTTACATTCAAAACCCAAATATGGAAACTGAAAAAGCAGCCAGAGGTTTCTTATCAATTGATGCAACAAAATGGCAATATACAGATGGTGTAGAAGATATTACAAAAGTAAGCCCTGACAGCTATACCATCGACCAAGCTTACCTTGACCGTAAAGGTAATGATGCTATTCAATTGGCTTTATTCAGAGACTATGGCACTAACTTACCGCTGTACGACCATTGGCATTCCTACTTCAAAAAACTTCAGCCGCCAACACTTGTTATTTGGGGTAAAAATGACAAGTTGTTTGTTGCAGCAGGGGCCGAAGCCTACAAAAAAGATTTACCAAACGCAGAAGTGCATTTACTAAATGGTGGACATTTCCTTTTAGAGGAGCATCACACCGAAGCAGCAAAGCTTATCGATACGTTTATCACAAAACTTAAATAAGCACAATGAAAATGAATGACATCATTTACACCCTGTTACCTATATTGGTTGGAACCTGTCTCCCCATGCTGGCAATAACCAATGGTAATTTGGGAAAATCGTTCGGTAGCCCTTTTACCGCAACGTTCGGTGTCTTCTTGGTGGCACTGGCCGGTATTACAATCGTAATACTGGCTGGTAAAGCCCCAATACCAACAGTAGCCCAAATTGGCAGCACAAAATGGTGGTATTGGATTGGAGGACTAATAGTAGTATTAAACATTGTAACCTTCACCGTTTCCCCGGCTAAAATTGGAGTCGGCAATATGATAGTACTATTCGTAGCATCACAACTAATCTCTTCAACAGTTTTCGAACATTACGGCTTAGTTGGTGTAGTGCAACATACGATTAATTGGCAAAGAATAGCCGGAATAATTTTATTGGTTGCAGGCGTTTTTCTAATCAAAAAATTTTAAAGTGTAACTATGAATAATAAATACAAAACAAATAATAGTAATCATAAACGAACCAAGGTAGAAACCATACTATGGGCAGGTTTCTTAGGCGGTACGCTAGATGCTTTAGCAGGTATAACAGTATATTGGCTCATTCTAGGCAGAATGAACATCATACAAGTCCTGCAGTGGATAGCAAGTGGTGTGTTTGGCAAACAAGCTTTTAATGGTGGCCTGGCAATGGCACTAGTTGGTAATATACTTCATTACACTATAGCCTATGCAGTTACAATCGCCTACTTTTTTGCAGCATCTTACTTACCCCAACTAAGAAAAAATTCAACCATAATAGGGCTTTTATTCGGATTACTAATTTGGATCATAATGAATATAGTAATACTTCCGTTATCGAATGTCCCTCCAATGCCCTTTGAACCGTTGGTAGCCGCTATGGGTATTAGTTGGCACATGCTTTTAGTTGGCTTACCAATAGTCAGAATTATAAATAAATATTTCGACAACCAGTAACGATATCATGAAAGTTAGCATCTGGGTAACTAACTGCAAAATAAAATACCCTTCCCTTCGAGCCCCCCGCTCCTAAAAAAATTACCGTCACAGTTATTGATACAATAACACGTACACTCCGTGACTTGCGCCGGTAATTTTTTCTCCCAAGCTTCTTTACATAATGTGGCGTTATAGTTCATAAAGAAACACCCTGCATCTAATCAAGTCAGGTCATGAGCTATAACAACATTATGTAAAAAAGCCGCGCACCCAACGCGCTCGTCGGCGGTTCAACGGCAACTTTTTTAATAGCCCAGAAGGGTTTGTCATCCTGAGCGCAGTCGAAGGACAGCTATTAAAAAAACCACCACTTCACCGCCGCCATAAACAACGTTAGCCTTTTCAATAGAAGTTATGCGGTTATTTGTATATCTATAAACTTTTACGTTAACTGTCTTTATCAGCTAACCGTTTAAATCGGTAGTGTTTTCATTGCTTTTATAAGTGCCGTATATCTTCTTTACATCTGAACTACTGAACACTATCCACTGAATACTGAACACTACTCTCGGCACCCATAAAACCAAAACCATGCAAGCGTATCATTGTTTTATTTACTCATAACCTCTGAATAAATTACTTTCACGATAGCAGATGCCTTCACGTTTTCAAATAACTATTTTTCTAAACACTGAACACTGACCACTCTTCTCATGGCATCAACTATCCATAAAAGCAATCACAAAGCACCCGTTTAGCAAATAAAAAATGATACCCTTGCCAGAACTCCCGCTAACAGAAAATAGGAAGTATTTGCATTGCTTTTATAAGTGCCTTCCCGATTACTTTACAACACACTTAATGAACACTGCCACCTGAGGACTGAACACTATCTCCGGCACCCATAAAACCAAACCTATGAAAGAGTATAAAATCCGTGCCGGTATTTTATACCCTTTCCGACACGACCGCTTTTCGATTGAGGTATGACATTCTAACAATAAATAGACTTGGAATTCAAAATAAAAAAATAAAAAAAAGAGAGCAAAGGTAAGTTCCGGGTATTCAAAAAAGCAAGTTCAAGCCCTTCGGGTTTTGAAAAAAATCTCCACCCATGCCTTTTCACAATAACTTCAATTTACAACATAAAATCACCGTTTCTATAGAACGACTCGGGTAGTATTTTTTTCAAAAAACTGTCTTTTTTGAAACCCTCCACTTTAACGACCGGCTTTCTTTTTTCTCTTTTTTTCTTTTGAAAAATTTTGTGTGTGAAGCATAGCGGAGCACTAAACCTTAAATCCGAAGCCATGAAGAACTATTTTATTAAGACCCACAAAAAAGACACATTGTATGACAAACCACATCTGTTTATTCTGAGCAAAGGACTCAACAGCGGAAAGCCCTCAAAAGAGCAGTTTACCAATAGCTATGTGCTCATTTTCGAAAATGACGATGACTGCGAAAATATCTTTTGGATAACCTATAGTCTTTGGCAATCCAAATTTTGGCACCGAAACCTAGTCGGTTCTGTAATCCCATTTTTGAGAATATCAGATTTCATAAAAGAGTTCTCGGCAAAAGCAGATGAAATGCTACACGATTTCGAGCAGCACAAAAAAGATGTGTATGCACTCCGACTATTAGAATTGCAGGAAAAACAATTCCATCAGAACATCAACCTTATCAATGACTTGCGAAGAGTTATTCTACATCGCTATTGCAAATAATCAACCCTTAAAATAAGCCATATGACACTATTTATCCTCTACCAAACCGACAATTGGAAAATGAAATCATCAAGAGTCTTTTTTGGTGTTTTCGATTGCAGAAAAAAAGCTTTGGATTGTGCAAAATACCACAATCTATATGCACACAATTCAAAAGTAGTAATTGAAGAAGTTACCCTAAACCAATGTTCAGAACATTAACCAAATAGTATAAGCCATGGAAGAAACTACAGAACCATTCAAAGAAGCAATTTTAAACCATTTGCAAGAATTAGCAAGCAACGATGCATTGTTTGCCAAAACATTTAGTAAGCCCTACAAAAATATTGATGACTGCACCACATACATTCTCAACGAAGTAAAGAAAAGCCAAAGAAACGGCTTCGCAGATGAAGAAATTTTCAATATGGCAATTCACTATTACGATGAAGAAACCGTTGAAATAGGCAAACCATTATCAGCCAAAGTAGTAGTCAATCGCTCTATTGCTTCAACAACTCGAGCTAATGACACTCCAAAATCAACAACTAAAAAAGGTGATGCAAATCAAACTTCATTATTCAAACTCTAACACTATGAAACCAAAAACTGCGCTCGAAATTAAAATTGTTGAGTTGAGCAAAAACCTTCCTCAAGTTACTCAGCAACAAAATGAACTAGCATTTGCAAAATGCTTTGATAACTACGCAGTTCAGTCAAGAAAAAACCTCTTTTGTCTTGAATGTGGTCACAATTGGAAAGTTGCTGACACCAAGAAACTAAAAAAAATTACTTGCGAAAAATGCTCTAAAAGATTGCTAGTAACTGATAAATATAACAACGGTTTAAAAGAAACAGATTACTACCAGATAATTACAACGGCTGATAAATTTCAGATTGTTAGAATGATTTGCATCACCAAAACAATGAGAAAGAATTGTCAATGTTTTCATTTTGCTCATGAAGTGATGCAGATATTTATAGATGAATCCGGAAAAACCCGAACGATGTCTAAAAATGTAATGGGTTTGTCCCAATACTTTGACCAATGGATTATCAGCAGTGAACTATCTCTTAAAATAAATGACAACAATAGCCGATTTTATTTAAGACCAAGTTTCGTTCAACCAAACAAAAAAGTATTGCCAGTGGTAAAACGAAATGGCTTTAATGGTAAATTCTATGGTATAGCACCTCAAATTCTGTTTAAAGCAATTCTATCCGACAGCATTGCTGAAACCCTATTAAAAACCAAACAACACAATATGCTATATTATCATATCAGAAATACTAGCTTAAAGCCAACAGGAATCTATTGGAATGCAATAAAAATCTGCATCAGAAACAGCTACAATATTAGTGATGCAAAATTTTGGATAGACTACATCGATTTGCTTCAGCATTTTATGAAAGACATCAGAAGCCCAAAATATGTTTGTCCCTTAGATTTAAAAAAGGCACACGATAAATTGATGGCTAAAAAGGTAAAAGAAATTTGGAAAAATACTGTTGAGGAAAACAAAAAGCAAATTGGCAAAAACCAAAGACATTACTTCAAAGCTAAAAAGCAATTCTTCGGATTAGTGTTTACTGAAAAAAACATTTCAATAAATGTAATTGAAACCATAAAGGAATTTTTGGAAGAGGGCTGTATTCATAATCATTGCGTGTTCACAAATGAATACTACAAAAAGCAAAATTCACTAATCCTTTCAGCAAAAGTAAATGGTGTTCACGCAGAAACAATTCAAATTTCTCTTGAAAATCTTGAGATTCTTCAATCGCGGGGCAGAGGTAATAAGGCAACTAGGTATAACAAAGAGATTATTAAGCTAGTCAGCAAAAATCTTCCCCAAATAAGGGCAAGGATGAAAACAGCTTGTTAACAAAAAAAGCCAGGTCTTACGACTTGGCTTTCATTTTGTTTAACCCAAGGGTCACCACAACAAGGTTAAACTATTTTTTGTGCTTCTTAATAATACTTTTGAGTACGAGTGATATTGTGAAACTAACAACCGCTCCTAAAGAAGCTAATACAATAGTTTTCAAAATATCTGCCGATTGAATATTTGGAATAATACTCAAAAATGTTCCTCCGGCTGTACCCACTAAAGTATGGCTATTTGTTTGCATTGCTTTCTATTGTTGTTAATTGACTCACTGCCGATGCAACACCACCAGCAATAACCAAATAGCCACCAACGGAAGTTACCAAAACCGGCAAAGCAATCGGCGCTGCCAATATAGTTCCACCAATAGCCGCCAAAACCAAACCAACATTTCGAAGCACCTTAAAAAATTTCGGAGTGGGAGCTTGCGCTCTTTTAACAAGTTTCATGATCGATGTTTTATTCAGGAATATAAATCAAGCAGCAGCCGTCAAATATGCAACCGCCGCCTGCAGAGTTTCTACCTCCAATATCAAATGCGAATGGTTCACCACCAGTACTTCTACCGCCAATATCAAATAGTAGTCCTGTATCTCCATCATATAAATCGGAATTCACTATATGTCCAGGATCGCCTGAAGTACTTCTGCCGCCAATATCTGAATTGTCCAAATCGTCGGGAAAACCTGTCTGTCCAATATCGTTTGATGTGCCTTTTCCTCCTGGTCCGCCAATTTCATCAAAATAGGCAAACATACATTGGGTTTCAACATTCAAATTTGTTACAGGCATTGGTTCAGGTCTTTGTTTACCACCGATATCCTGTAAGGCTCCAACATCTGGTGTTTTACTTCCACCAATTGTCGTCGTCTGAGTTGGTTGCGCATAGCTAATAAATGTTCCTAGAACGGCAATTAAAAGAAACAATCCTTGTTTCAGTATATTTAAAAAATTTGTTTTCATGATAATAAAAATTTAAGATTTGATAATGATTAAAACTCTTTGCTTTTCATCCAAAGCTTTATAAACAATTGTTCTCAGCTTGGTAAAAGCTTTTCGGGACATTAAACCTAAACCGGCTCCCGAAATCTTTGTGACCGGTGCGATACATCCATTAAGTTCTTTCATGGCTTTATTGGCTGGGTGAAACAGAATAAAACTTCTGCTTTTTACTTCAATGACTTCCAAATGCCATTTAAACTTTCTACTGTAGCGCTTTCTAATAAAATATTTCCCTTCAGGAATGCAGGAAACCTTCGTTTCGTTATTCTTCCAAGGCAATTCAATAGTATTGCAGATGAATTTGCCCTCGCATTCGAGTTTGCCATTAGTTCCTTCAGGGAAATAAGTTCTGGTAAGGACTAAAACCATTTTTTACCGTTTTTGTCAGACTGAGCTTGTCGAAGTCCATTACACACCGCTGTCAACTTTAACAAGAGATAATGGGTTGAAAGCTCCATTTTTAAGTGGATACATTTGCCCATTAACTTCTTGGTAAAATTCAATTCCTAAAGCAAGGAATAACGGTTTAGTACTCGCAGCGGTAACCTGATTGGTTTGTGCAATCGCTACTGTTGCAACAGCATCCCATGGTAAAATAGCCGTCTCTGAATGTTGCTCAATAAAGGTTTCTGCCTCAAAGTCAATTTCCGCACCGGCAGAAATGATCTTGTAATGTGTAGTCCCACTTGGTGCCGCAATCATGTTAACAGGAACAAACGGTGGAATATCCACTGTAATTTCACCACTAACGCGGTCTATAGCACTGGTGTATGGAGCATAAAGACTAGTTCCAAGCTTACCTCTGATATTGAACTCAAAGCCCAACAGTAATTCGGCTTCACCGTCAATCACATTTCGCAGTCCTCTTTCACTAACCAAGTCAGCTTGAATAACCTTAATCATTTCTTTGGTAAGTCGACTTACCATTCTGCCATCAGCAGAATTCAATAGCAAAGCTCTCAACGCAGTTCTAAGCAATTTTCCGGACTTCCCAGCCCTTCCAAATTCAGAACCGTTTTCTCGAGTCCTTTGAAACGCAGGATCGTTTTCAATCCTACTTTTTTCGATACCTCCTTTCTCGCGAGCAAGATGCCCGTCTTGCGAGGTTTTGTAAAAGGTAATACCGCCGATAGTACCTTTTAGTTTAATTATGCCTTTCTGTCTAGCCATAATTTTTTACAATTTTTGATTAATACTCATTTTCACAATTCACTTTCATTTCGATAATCGTTGCAACTAAATCTCAATGATTTGATCAAAGATTCAGACATTAAAAAGACATTTCAAACACCCGACTTACTAAAGCAATTAAAAGCATACATAATCGACTATTTTCGCATACTACAATTTTGAAAATTTGCATAGCTTTGCTATAGGAACTAGGCTATTCAAAGCCTAGTCAAAAACATAGATAAAGTATTAAACAAGTAAAAGAGTGATACCAGGCAGCACAAGGGTATGTATATATCCAAAAGACGTGCAGCGCATCATGGGAAAAGAATATGCTCAAGCAAGATTATATTTATTGAAGATAAAAAAGCATCTAAATAAAGAACCCCATCAGTTAATCTCTATTGAGGAATTCTGCGAGTATACAGGACTTAAAATTGAGCATGTAGTGCGTTGCATAGTTGGATAATAATTGAACAGTTAAAAAGACTGCTAAATCTCCAAAATCTATCGAAACTAGTTCAATAAATAGTATGATTTAAAGTTGCTAAAGTTTGCTTAATATTATCAAATTCATTAAATTTACATCATACGATTTGATTAAATTTGAATAGTTCTTAGAGGTGGTAAAATCGGTTACCCAGCAAAAGGAAGCCTCTCAGACAGCAATAAAATAAAGGTATAGAGAATAGGGTTCAACACTCCCCGACTCCACACCAAGCGCGGTTTAGCGTATTAAAATGGAAAAATCAGACAAGTTCGCTTGATCTGATTTTTCCATTTTTAATACGGCGGTCTTGAAAAGACCGAAAATTGCATTTGCAATTTTGGAATAACAGAGTTGGGCTAAGCCACTCTCCCCGACTCCACAAAAAAAACGCTTCAATTGATTGAGGCGTTTTTTATTTTACTACGTCAGTTCGCTTCGCTCGGGTTAGGAGCAGACCTTCTTTGCTTCTCTTCACTTGTCTTCCCGCTATCGTTACAATCTTTTTATTGTTTTGTCACCCTTAACTTGTTGAAGGACTTTCCCAAAAAACAATAAAAAGGATTTCCACTCCTATCGGGGCTAAAAAACACTTTCCGATTTCTATCATATAATTAGTCTAAAACAGTACAAAAAAACAAGTTATAGTTTTTATTGTAACTCAAAAATGTTACATCTCTCCTACTCATACTAAATGTTTTTAAGTAAAATTGTATAGATTTACCTAACAAAACTTTTTTTATGCAAAAAGTGTTTTTCCTTCTCTTGTTTGTCGCAAATTTCTCGTTTGGTCAATTCAAAAACGAAATTGACTCTTTAGAATTTGAACTAAAAAAGGCAAAAACTATTGAAGAGAAAATTAAACTTCATGATTTACTCTTTAACCGAAACTTTTTGGATAACATCAAAATCGCCAATTTTCATAAACAGCAACTTTTTGAAATAGGAAAAAAACACAACAACTCACTTGCATTCTATAAGGCATATTATTTATCCGGAGTAACTTCGAGTATTTATTCAAAAAAAAATGGAGCAATACCAAACTTAACAAAAGCCAATCAATATGCTAAAAAATTAGATGATGTTTCTCTAATCTGTGAATCATCAATAAAATTAGCTAACGTATATATTGCTCTAAATGATTTTGATAATGCTCAATTTCATCTAAAAGAAGCCATAAAAATCACGACAAAAAGAAATGCTTTGTTAGAATTATCTAGAGCTTACATGGTTTTAGGAGAATTTTATCAGAGTAGAAAAGCCTATGTTTTAGCATTGAATAGTTATTTAAAAACAGATTCTATACAAGTAAATCACAAATTAGACAAAAATACATTGGGTGAAAATTTAATGCATTTAGGTCAACTTCATCAAGAATTAAAATTATTCAACCAAGCTGAGAAAAACTTTAAAGCGGCTAAAGTTCTGTTCGATGAGACTCAAAATAAAATAGGTCAAATGCATGCAGTTTTTAAACTAGGTGATGTTTATTTTTTAGAAAAAAATTACAAAAATGCACTTTCTAATTACAAAAAGGTTTATAATTTTTATGAAAACAATAGCTTTATTGGAAATTTTTCGGAAGCAAATTTGTCAATTGGTCGGGTTTATATGGAAGAAAAAAAATATAAAAAATCACTTGAATACTTTAACAAATCTTTAGAAATACAACAAGAAGGAAATTATTATCACGGACAAGCAAGAAGTAATATTCATATTGGAGATGTTTATTTTATAGTAGAGGAATTTGATAAATCAAAGAACCATTATTTACGAGCACTTGAATTGGTAAATAAAAACAACTTAAATAGCCTTAAAAGCAACTTATACTTAAAGCTAGCAAAAACCTATGGCAAAACAAAAAACTATGACGAAGCAAATAAATTTTATGTTTTAAACGAAGAAATAAAAGATAGCATTTCTCATTTGAATGAAAATCAAGAAATTTTTGAATTAGAAACCAAGTATCAAACCGAAAATAAGCAAAAACAAATCAAGCTCCTTTCTACTCAAAATGAATTAGCCCAAAAAGAAAAATACATTTACATTGGTTTACTCGGCTTATTAGCCTTAATTGGAGGAAGTTTGTTCTACAGTTACCGAAATAAAATCAAAACGGCACAAAAACTCAAAGAGTTAAACGAATTGAAATCACGTTTTTTTGCCAATATTTCACACGAGTTTCGAACGCCTTTAACACTGATTAAAAGTCCGGTGCAAAGTTTGCAAAGCGAAATTTCAGATGAAAATCAGAAAAGCAAATTGCATTTAATCGACACCAATTCAACCCGAATGCTAGAATTAGTTGATCAACTACTTGAACTTTCAAAAATTGATGGTGGCAATTTAAAACTCATCTTAAAAGAAGGCAATATCAGTTCGTTTCTGCTTTCAATCATGGAACCGTTCAATTTTCAGGCAAAAGAAAACCATATCAATTTCTCCTCTTCGATTGAAAAAACAACTGAAAACAGCTTATTCGATAAAGATGTAATCGAAAAAATTGTAACCAATTTGGTAACGAATGCTTTTAAATATAAAGCTCCAAATGAAGCGATAGCCTTTGGTTCATCGGTTACAAATTCCACTTTAAAATTGGTAGTTTCTAATTCCGGAAGCGATATTAAAAAGGAAGATTTACCCAAACTTTTTGAACGATTTTATCAAAAAAATGAAGACAATCAAGGCGTCGGAATTGGTCTAGCACTAGTCAAAGAATTAGTTGATTTGTGTAAAGGAACTATTGAAGCAACTGTCAGCAATGGTGAATTGTCTTTTGCAGTCAATATACCTTTATTGCAAACAAACGATAACGCCATCGTTATTCCTTCGAAAGTTCAGACTGCAAATGTCATCAATTCGAGCATTGCTGAAACAGAACTGCCTATTTTATTAATCGTTGATGACAATGCTGAAATTAGAAATGTATTGAAAGATATTTTCAAAATTAACTACCAAATTATTGAAGCGCAAGATGGTGAAGCAGCCTTAAAATTAGCCAAAAAAGAAATTCCGGATTGTATTATTTCCGATGTAATGATGCCAAAAATAGACGGATTTGAATTTACAAAACAAATCAAAAATAATGAGTTGACATCTTTTATTCCGGTTATTCTATTAACTGCCAAAACCTCAGACGAAGCACATCTTGAAGGTTTAAAAAGTACAGCCGATGCCTTCTTAACCAAACCTTTCAACAACGAAATAGTAAAAGCAACAGTGCTACAACTCATTGAAGAACGCAAAAAACTCCATACACGCTACAGCCAAGAATTGGTTTTACGTCCGGTGGATATTGTTATCAATTCAGTAGAAGAAAAATTCATCGAAAAGCTTCAAGTTATTCTAGAAAAACAACTGTCCAACTCCGACTTTACTGCCGAAGATTTCGCAGCCGAAGTTGGGATGAGCAGAATGCAATTGCATCGAAAACTAAAGTCGCTATTAGGAGTTTCTTCAACCGAATTTTTAAGAAACGAACGATTAAAAGTCAGCACCGAGTTACTCAAAAAAGGCAACGGAAACATTTCAGAAATTGCTTACTCAGTTGGGTTCAACGACGTATCATATTTTTCAAAATGTTTCAAAGAAATGTACCATTGCACGCCAACAGAATACATCGAAAAAAGCTAAATCTTCTCACTTAACCCTCTATTTTATTGACCTGTAAAACCATGTTACATAAATCATAATCCCTGTTACAATAGTCACAGGGATTTTTTTGTGCTTGTCCTAGTTTTACATTAACAAAAAAAAGAGGACTATATGTCAAAGAAAGAAAACATAAAATACGAAGCAAATATCAATCAGTTACTTGACAAGAAAATATACATCAATGTAAACCATCTTGAAAAAGGCGACTATGAATTGAGAGTCATCAACAAAAATAAACTAATCGTTAAAACTACTTTTAAAAAGAAATAGCCATGAAAAAAAATCTAGCACTACTATTGTTACTTCCTTTCGCATCCATAGCCCAAGTAGGAATAAATACAACTGCACCAAAAGCAGCTTTAGATGTAGAATCTACCAATAACGGAATGTTAATTCCTCGTGTTCAACTTACTTCTATTTTAGATGCTACAACCGTTGTAAATCCCAATCTTGGTCCTTTAGAAACTTCTACCTTGGTATACAACATTGCCGCGTCAGGAACCGCTCCGAACAATGTTGTGGCTGGTTTTTACTATTGGAATGGTTCACAATGGGTAACACTTAATGCTAGAGCTGGCTGGACATTAAACGGAAATACAGCTACAACTTCGCCTGCAACTCCTGCAATTTATGGAACATCAACTATTGGAGCAACCGAAAACTTTTTAGGAACAACTGACAATAATGATGTAGTAATTGGAACCGATAATATTGAACGATTTCGTGTAAAACATACCACTGGAAATGTTGGCATAGGAACCGAAACACCAATTAGTAAACTCAATGTTCAAACCATCGACGAAAACAGAGGAATAACTAATAATTTGATTAAAAACTCTGGTTTTGGAATTAGTTCCAACCTTGATAATAACATGACTATAAATAATAACAACCTAGCTTATGGTATTCGAAACTCATTTTTAGGAACTGGAAACGGACTTAAAATTGGTGTTAGAAATATTGCTGCTTTTGGAATTTTAGGTTCTAAAATTGGTTTTGAAAACAACTTTCAAGCATCTGGCAATAGTTTTTTATATGGTTTAAGCAACACTCTGGCGCATACAGGAAGCGATTTAACTTTAGGCGTCTACAATCAAATTACAAATCCGCTAGGTTCAACAGGAACAACACACGGTATTGAAAATAGAATAACCAACAACAGTACTCTTGAAGCAACAGGGGTTTATACTGAAATAAACTCACCCGATGGTGGTTCAGGAGGAACTTTTGGAATGCAAAATTTCATTGGAGGAAGAAAAACAGGAAATAAAATTGGTGTTCGAAATGAAATTACAACTGACGTACCTGGAATTTTAATTGGTGTTAATTCTAGAATTATTTCAAGTCCAGGCGTAGTTTCAGATTTGTGGGGATCTTTAAATGATTTATTTGTTTTTGCAGATTCAGGCGGTTCAGGCACTATTAATAATTTATATGGAAACACGAGTAGATCTTTATACGGTGTTGTTAATTACATCGATAATGGCATAGATGTTACAGATCCTAACAATATAATGGTTGGTACAAGTAACTATTTACGTGGATTAAGCAATGCCAACAAATACGGTACATTAACAACAATAGAAGCTGCAGCTGACGGAACACACTATGGTATCCACTCAACCGTATTAAAACCTGGAGCAAATAATTTTGCTGGTTACTTTCTTGGCAATGTGGGAATTGGTACAGCAACAACCAACACCTACACTTTCCCACCATCACGTGGAACCAACGGTCAAATCATGCAAACCGATGGCGCAGGAAATCTATCTTGGCAAAACCCAGCAACAATAATAGGCAACTCAGCGTGGTCACTAACAGGAAACAGCATCACCGCCGGAACTCATTTTATTGGTTCGACCAATAATGTTGATGTCAGTTTTAGAAGAAGCGGTACAAATATCGGTTATCTAGGTGAATACAATCTTGCCTTCGGAATTGGGGCTTTACAACCTTCAGTTGGAGTTTATAACGTTGCTATTGGTGTCAATGCACTAGCTGCTTTAACTGCTGCCGATCAAAACGTAGCAGTCGGTTGGAATGCTTTATCCAACGTCACCACAGGCGGAAACAATATCGGTATCGGAACTGGTGCAACAGTACCAGTAGCAGCTAACAACAACCAAATCCGAATGGGAAATGTAAATATTGGGTATGCCGGAGTTCAAGTAGCATGGTCAGTAACATCCGATAGCCGATGGAAAGACAATATCAAAACCTCAAATTTAGGATTAGACTTCATCAACAAGTTAAACCCTGTTTACTACACTCGAAAAAACGACGAAACCAAAAAAACTGAATACGGCTTCATCGCCCAAGAACTAGACAAAACCTTAACCGAAGTTGGCGCTACTAACAACGGTATCATCACCAAAGACGATGACGGAATGTTATCTATCCGATACAACGATTTACTCGCTCCAATGGTCAAAGCCATCCAAGAATTAAAAACTGAAAACGATACTTTAAAACAACAAAAAGAAGCCCTTGAAAACCGATTAAAAGCCATTGAAGAAAAATTAAACATCACTAAGTCTTGATTTAGGAGCAGATCAATTGTGCTTTCTTTCTCTTCTGCTCCCGCTATCCGCGCTACACGGTAGCCAGCTCCTATCGGGGCTAAAAACACAAATACTTTTCTATCATAAAAAAACACCCGCTCTATTCTAGAACGGGTGTTTTTAATTTCCAATATTTTATTCGCCTATCGTTTCAACGAGAAGTGCGCTTTAAA
>NZ_DLGY01000003.1:0-4587 GCF_002482945.1 Flavobacterium sp. UBA7682 | reverse complement strand
GCCCCTGAAATAGAAAACCCTAAACCACTATTGTTATAAAAATTGGTAGCAGTAAGATATTGATAAAAACGGGTTGATAATGTTAAAGGTGAAAAAGCATATAATCCTTGTCCTGTTACCGGTGAAGACCATAAAGTATAATCAAAACGGTTTATTGCTGAACTGTTTCTTTTTATGGTGATATTACCAATATTATTATTGACTGTTCCCTCTTGAATTAAATTGGCATTGTTTTCAACTACAAAATCTGCTGCGGTCATATTATTTATTAGTCCACCTATAACCGTAATATCGTCCCCATCATTTATTGTAAATGAACCCGAGGTTAATGTTAATTTACTTGCGGTAAAAACGCCATGTTCATTAGTATTATATATGCCCTGTATAAAAGCTTCGATAGTGGCAGTAGGCCCGGTAACGTTTGACCATTCTGTTCCATTCCATGTCACAGTAGCTTGATTTGTAACAAGGTTAATTTCGTCAGAATTACCCGTAGTAAATAAACCGTTTACAGCTCTGACTTGGTAATAGTAATTTGTATTAGCATTTAAACCGGTTACGTTATATGACGTTAGTGGTGCATTAATTGAAAATGGCGAACCGGCAACTGGAGTAATTGTCAGTGTATTTGCAACTACTTTTATATCATCTAAAAAGAATCTTGCATTACTGGTTTGAAATGCTCTAAAAGTAATTTGTGTATTAATAGTTGCATCAGTAACTTGAACGGTGTAATCCGAGAAAGCTCCTTTTATCATTGTAACAGAAGAAACATCCAAAGTTCCACCACCTGTTATTTCTAATAGTAAAGTGGTTTGTTCTGAACCTCCATTCCAAGCACCAGCTCTAAAAGTTAAAACTGCATTCCCTGCAACGCCAAATACTGGAGTAGTCAGAGCACCTCTTGTACTACCTGCTCCCATTTTGGCACAATTATCCCCTCTGTATCCTGCTGTATCAGACCAACCAATTAAATCAAAAACTTCTGTGGCTATTGTGCCACTCCAACCTCCTGAATTTCCTCCGGTTCCATTTGCCGAACCTAAATCAACCCATGTAAATTGTTGATTTAAAATTTCTGAAGAACCACCTGATTTTGTATACACATCCAAAACATAACTGGCGGCACCGGGAACCGCATCCCAATTAGCAGTAAATCCATTATTCAAAATATTTGTAGCCTCAACAGTTATATCTGGCACATTTAGTACCGCAATATCAGCTGTTAGTCCGGTAGGTTGCAACAGCGTATAGTTAGCGGAAGCCGAACCAGTCAAAGTGTAGCCCGTAACAGCAACAGAAATTCCTGTACCTGGAGTTGCAACTGCGAAAGCGGCTGAATATGTCTCATTTAAAACAACATTGCTTTCCTCTCCACTCACTACTCCTACTAATGTTGGAGTCCCCGATAAAGTAGCTGCTGTCGTGCCGTCTTGAACTTTGTTGTTCGCTGTTATATCAATTATCGTTAAGTTCTTTTTGTTTACGGTCAATGTCTGATCCACAGTTGTAGCAGCAGTGTAATTAACATTTCCTGTCTGAGAGGCTGAAATGGTTGTTGAACCTTGTCCAATAATGGTAATTGTATTACCTGAAACTGTTGCAACATCAGTATTAGAACTTACATAAGAAACGGTCAATCCGGAACTGGCAGCGGCCATTAGCTCAAAGGGGGCATCTCCATAAGTCGACGGAGAAAGCGCACCAAAGCTAATGGTTTGATTCGCTTGATTGATTGTTATGCTGATTGTCGCAGGAGCACTTGCACCTCCCGCATTACTGGCGGTAAAATCTACATTGAATATACCAATCTGAGTTGGAGTTCCGGAAATTTCACCAGATGTAGTATTTAAATCCAATCCTGTTGGCAAACTTCCGCTAGAAATGGCATAAGATGTTGGTGAGTTGGTTGCCATAACAGAATAAGAGAAAGCAGAATTATAATTTCCTACAGGAGATCCGCTTGAAACTACGGGAGCTACTGCACCTGTAGTTGTTCCCTGATTGGTATCTCCAAAACCAGTTTCCACCTGATCTCCATTCCTTGCCTTCGTTTTAAAAATATAAGTAGTAAGACTAACCAATCCCTTTACCGTAACCGTTCCCCAGACATCGGCTGTCTGCCAAACTGCTGTGGCTCCTAAAAAACCATTCGCTTGAACATACTGTCCATCCGTTTCAATAGCAAAAGTAGTATTTGCCGGATTTAAATTAGTTGTTGTACCGTCAAGCATAACATCAAGTGTTGTTGCCTGTGGATTAGTCACAACCAAAGCACCAGGTACATTCGCCAAAGTATAAAAATTAGATTCATTCCCATAAGAGGTTCCTGCAGAATTGGTAGCATAAGCTCGATAGTAATACCTAGTATTAACATCCAACCCTGACAAAATGCTAATATAAGATCCTGTGCCTGTACCTGTTGTAACTACACTATTTGAGAGTGTTGGAGAAGAAGCTGTATTATAGACCAAACCACGAGCAGTAACTGTAGCACCACCATCAGCGGTAACATCCCCACCAGAAGAACCACCATCTACCGAAATTGATGAGGCTGTTGTTGTGGTAACCGTTGGTGCTATTGTACCAGCGGGAACAGCACTTGCCCAAGTAGTTCCTATATTTATAGCGTCAATTGACCCAACCGGTGGCGTTGCTTGTCTCACACTTATGGCATTTAATGCTGTAGCATCTGTACCTGCAGTTGTAGTCTGTAGTGGAGTTCCTGCTAAAGCTTCCGTACTTGCAAATGATGGCAAAACCCATAAATCAACCCTGTCATTTGAACTACCGGCAATAAATGTATATTTAACAACTAATAAATAGGTTGTTCCAAATTCAAAATTGGTAGCAACCGCAGTTGGATTTGCTGACTTGTTAATCCCAAATCGTAATACTGAACCACTTTTTTGTGCTAACACTCTTGTACTAAAGGAGGCAGAATTAAAATGTAAAAAATACTCAGTACTCGCTGAGGTTGTGGAGGTAAAATTTACCAAACAACTCATATATACTGTCCCAGAATTTTGAGATGTAAAAGTTCTGTTAATGTCCGCAACACCATTAGAAGCCAAAGTCATGGAACCTCCAACACTTGACCCTGCATGTCCAGTAAAAGCTAAGCCTGCATTAGTGTATTGCGGATAGAAAGTAGACCCGCTGTGTGATGACCAGTTTGAAGTTGCTGCAGTTATGTTTCCAGGTATTGTGTAACTAAAATTTTCAGTTAACAATTGCCCATGTGAAACTAAACTTGTTAGAAAAACAAGGATAATTGCATTTTTTTTTAAAAGATTTCTACTTAAAACAAAAGTAATCTCGGTAAAAATTTTCATAGATGTTATAGTATTAATTTTCATATTCTTTTATTTAACTTTCAAAACCGAAGCTAAATACTTATAAAAATATGTTTTTTTTAAAGTTCAACCAGTTTCAGTAATACCATTCAAATGGCAGGCAAACCTACGGTAAAAATCGATTAAGAAACATTATGAAACGGTTAAATCAACAAAAATATTTTTTTTATAATAAAAATAATGTTAAAAAAAGACTGTGTCAATTGTTTGGTCATATAAACCTCATATTTTTTTACTTTATTCATAATTTAAAAAATAGAGATTATTTGAAAGTGGAGAAATAAAGGAAATTTTATAAGTGAAAGAATTTTATAATTTCCAAATGAAAGGTTGTCTTACTAAAAACGTCAAAATTTAACGAAACTAAAAGTTGTTCTGTATTTTTGATTATATAAGGGATTGTCTAAATAGGTACGTGTTACACCAATACTTTTCAATCTTTTGTGTGTTGGAGTATTGAAAAATTCACGATTGCTTCTTTTGATTGAGTCAAGCTGAGTGAGATGACAATAACTTTAAATCTGAAAAGTTAAATATTTAAAGATGAACAAATTATTTTTTTGATTGATTAATTAGCTATATTAAAAAAATCAAAAAAAAGCCAGCAATTTATTTCAACATGGAATAAATTGCTGGCTTATAGATTGATTTAATATCTAAACCTAAACGGCTCTTTTGTGCTTTCTATAAGTGTAGAATACAAATAAAACACCTAATACCAATAATAATATTAACCTACTATCGATTGGAGCCGGTTGAGGATCACCACCGCCTTCAACACCTCCATCGCCGCCGCCGCCGTCATCACCGTCACCGGGCTGTGCGAAAGCAACAAAATCTGAAGCTAATAAAAACAGAGCGACGAAATAAAACTTTAAAATATTTTTCATAACAATTACTTGATTTTTTTACTATTTCTTATTTTGACAAGCAAAATTATCTTATTACTTTTTTAGTTACAACCGGCCCTTCTTGAGAAGTAATTTGAACCAATAATACTTGATTGGTCTGACCAGCTGTTATAGTGGTTTGAGAAGCATTGATTCCTTTGCTTTCTGATAATAATCTACCTCTTATATCAAATACTTTTACAGCAGACATTACCACATTACCAGTATTAATTACTAAATCGTTAGCTTCATTTTGGTAAACAACTACTTGGTTATCATTAAATATTGGTGTATCAACACCTAAAGACAACTGGTAAACTATCTCAAAACGAGAAGAGAAT
>NZ_DLGY01000035.1:10502-43117 GCF_002482945.1 Flavobacterium sp. UBA7682 | reverse complement strand
AATAATCATTTTGGAATCAAATGCCATAAAGAATGGACCGGACCAAGTATAAGATATACTGATGATGAAGAAAATGAGTGTTTTAGAAAATATGATGATCCAAGTGGTTCATTCCGTGATCATTCTTATTTTTTAACCAGTCGTCCGCGTTATGCTTCCTTATTCCAACTGGGTAAAAATGATTATGCGGCTTGGGCGAGAGGTTTAAAAGCTGCCGGTTATGCTACGGATCCTAAATATCCTGAAAAATTGATTGGTTTGATTGAGCGTTATCAGTTGGCTAAATATGATGCTGAAGTTTTAGGCAAAGACTATGTTTCTATGGCTGTTGCCAAAAAAGAAATAGTGTATGCTGAAGAAGTTGAAAGATACACTGTGGTCAAAGGTGATACCTTATATTCATTATCTAAAAAGTTCAATATTTCGATTGAAGAATTAAAAAGAAAAAACAATATGAACGATAATTCATTGTCTCTTGGGCAAACTATTATCGTTAAGTAAATTCCAAATAAAAACCCCATTTAAGATATGATTTATCAAAGAAGCAGTCAGTTGTTTGCTGAAGCTGAAAAAGTGATTCCAGGTGGTGTGAATTCACCTGTAAGAGCATTTAAAGGAGTAGGCGGAACGCCTATTTTTGCCAAAAGTGCCAAAGGCGCTTACTTGTATGATGAAGATGATAACCGATTGATTGACTATATCAATTCTTGGGGGCCAATGATTTTAGGGCATGCTTTCCAACCTGTAGTGGATGCCGTTGTTGAAAAAGCTAAAAAAGGAACTTCCTTCGGAATGCCTACCGAATTAGAAACCAAAATCGCTCAGTTAGCCATTGCTATGGTGCCGAATATTGACAAAATTCGTTTTGTAAATTCAGGAACCGAAGCTTGTATGAGCGCAATTCGTCTCGCCAGAGGATTTACAAAAAGAGATAAAATTATCAAATTTTCAGGTTGTTATCACGGTCATTCGGATTCTTTTTTGATAGCAGCAGGAAGCGGATTAAGTACATTTGGCGTACCAAACAGTCCGGGAGTTACGCAAGGAACAGCCAAAGATACCTTATTGGCGAACTACAATGATTTAGAAAATGTAAAAGCATTATTCGAAGCCAATAAAAATGAAATCGCTGCTATTATCATCGAACCGGTTGCCGGAAATATGGGTTGTGTACCTCCAAAAAATGGGTTTTTACAATCACTTCGTGAAGTTTGTGATGCCAATGGCGCATTGCTGATTTTTGATGAAGTCATGACTGGTTTTCGCTTGGCTAAAGGTGGCGCGCAGGAATTATATGGTGTAACTGCCGATATTGCTTGTTTTGGAAAAGTTATTGGCGGTGGTTTGCCGGTTGGTGCTTTTGCAGCACGCCATGAAATCATGGATTATTTAGCGCCGCTTGGACCGGTTTATCAAGCCGGGACTTTGTCAGGAAATCCGTTGGCGATGGCTGCCGGTTTGGCTATGTTGGAAGCTTTAAATAACGATGTCGATATTTTTAAAAGACTGGAAGAAAAAACCGCTTATTTGCACAAAGGTATTCACAAAGTTTTGAGTGATAATAATATTGTGTTTACCATTAACAGAGTAGGATCGATGATTTCAGTTCATTTTGATGCGAATCCGGTTGTCGATTTTCAAACGGCTAAAAATGGCGATAATGAAACCTTTAAGAAATTCTTTCACGGGTTGTTGAACGAAGGAGTTTATATTGCGCCATCGGCATATGAAACCTGGTTTATTACTGATGCGTTGACTTATGAAGATTTAGATTTTACGATTAATGCAATCAATAAAGTTGCCCAAAAATTATAAAATAAAAAAAGCCCTTTTCATCGAAAAGGGCTTTTTTGTATCATATATTAACCTTAGTTAATTAATTTTTGAAGTAATTCAGGATTTTTTTCTAATTTTCCCATTTGGTTTTCGTCCAATGAAGCTCTGATTTTAGCCTCTATCACTCTAGCCAATTCAGCTTTTCTTTCTGGAGTTAAGTTGCTCTCCAAAGTTCTGTGCTTTTGTTCAAAAAGTCTATAGAAATCAGCGTTTTGAGTGTCGCTTAAACCTAATAATAGCGTTAACTCTGTAGCTTCTTTTTTTGCTTTTTCAACAGATGTGAATTGTTTGTTTATGGATTCGCTTTTTGCTTTTTCAGCAGCGGTAGCACTCTTTTTATCTTGTGCATTTGCATTGATAGTGAATGCTAACATGATTGTTAAAGCAGCAATTAATTTTTTCATTGGTATAAATTTTTAGTTGAATATCAATACCAAAACTAATTTATTTTAATGGAAACACAAAATTTATTTTCTTAATTAATCCTTAGGAAGTTCTTTGGAGTCCTTTTTCCCTCTTCTTTCCTTCATTTTTTCTTTAACAGTGGCTTTTTTCTCTTCGCGAATTTTTTCCCATTTAGCGAATTGTTCAGGAGTCAGTACTTTTTTCATTTCAGTAGTTAAAGCTGCTTGTTCCTCTGTCATTTTAGCCTTCATTTCAGCCTTTTTTATTTTCATCTCTGCTTTTTTGGCTTCCATTTCAGCTCTTTTTTCTTCCCTTTTTTCTACTTGCTTAGTTACAATAGCGCGAACTTCTTTTACTTGTTTGTCATTAAGACTCAAATCTTGGGACATTTTTTTGACCTGCAAATCAACTTTTTGTTCTGTAGTTAATTTTTCTCTTTCAGGTCTTCTTTCTTTTTTTTCTTGTGCCATTGCAGTTATGCCAACAAACAATAATAGGGCTAAAAAAACATTTTTACTCACCATTGTAAAATTGTTTTTTTGGTGTTCGTGAATCGTTGATTTCATTTTTTCTATTTTTTAAGATTATGCAGTTAGGACGCCGGCAATTTCAAAAGGTTTAAACGTTAACAAAACTTTATAAAAAAAGGAACTCAATTGAGTTCCTTTAATATTAGTTCAAAACCACCGTTTTGTTATCGCCGTCAACAACTACTTTCGTTAAGCCATGCTTAGCTAAACCTTTAATCGCAGCATCCCATTTTTTGCCACTCAATTGAGATTGTTCTTTTAATAGTCCTAAAGCTTGGTTGTTTTCTGTTTTCAATAAACCAATGATTACTTTCTCATCTTCGGTTAAATCCAATTGCTTTTTCTCCGGACGCATTTGCGGGAAGAACAATACTTCTTGAATCGAAGCATTATTGGTTAAGAACATAATCAATCGGTCCATTCCAATTCCCATTCCGGATGTTGGTGGCATTCCATACTCTAAAGCTCTTAAAAAGTCGTTGTCTATGAATTGTGTTGCTTCATCATCGCCACGTTCTGCCAATTGCAATTGGGCTTCAAAACGCGCTCTTTGGTCAATCGGGTCGTTTAATTCTGAATAAGCGTTGGCTATTTCTTTTCCGCAAACCATTAATTCAAAACGCTCTGTCAATTCAGGATTGTCTCGGTGTTCTTTACAAAGCGGAGACATTTCTTTTGGATAATCAGTAATAAAGGTCGGTTGGATAAAGTTGCCTTCACATTTGGCGCCAAAAATCTCATCGATCAATTTGCCTTTGCCCATCGTTTCATCCACTTCGATATTCATTCCGCGAGCTGCCGCAAAAATCTCTGCTTCGCTTTTGCCCGAAATATCAAAGCCGGTAAATTGTTTGATAGCATCGGTCATCGTTACACGAGCATAAGGCGCTTTGAAATTTACTTTGTGTTCTCCAAAAACCGATTCTGTCGTTCCGTTTACTTCATTGGCACAATATTCCAATAAGTTTTCGGCAAATTCCATCATCCAGTTGTAATCTTTATAAGAAACATAAATTTCCATCGCGGTAAATTCAGGATTGTGCGTTCTGTCCATGCCTTCATTTCTGAAGTTTTTCGAGAATTCATACACACCGTCAAAACCGCCTACGATTAATCTTTTTAAATACAATTCGTTGGCAATTCTCATATACAAAGGAATGTCCAAACTGTTGTGGTGCGTAATAAACGGACGCGCCGCAGCACCACCGGCGATGGATTGCAATACCGGAGTTTCTACTTCCATATAACCGGCAGCGTTGAAAAAGTTACGCATCGCTGTGAACAATTTGGTTCTTTTAATGAACACTTCTTTCACTTGTGGATTTACGACTAAATCTACATAGCGCATTCGGTATCGCAATTCGGCATCGTTAAAAGCATCATGTACATTTCCGTCTTCGTCTTTTTTGGGTAACGGTAACGGACGTAAAGTTTTACTTAAGAAAGTGAATTTGTCTACACGAACTGATTTTTCACCTACTTTGGTTAAAAACATTTCGCCTTCAATTCCTATAAAATCCCCTAAGTCGGTCAGTTTCCTAAAAACCTGAGTATATAAAGTTTTGTCTTCGCCCGGACATAGCACATCACGGTTAAAATACAACTGAATTCTGCCTTCGCTATCTTGTAATTCTACAAACGAAGCTTTTCCCATATCTCTGTCGCTCATCATTCGACCGGCCAACACAACCTTCTTTCCTTCTTCGAAGTTTTCCTTAACCTGTTTGGAAGTATGATCCACTGGGAATAAATCCGCAGGATAAGGGTTAATTCCTAATTCGCGTAAAGTGTTTAGTTTCTCTCTTCTAATGATTTCTTGTTCCGAAAGTTGCATATCGTATTGTATTTAAGCGTGCAAAGATAGGTATAATTTGAAAATGTGACAATTTGAAAATTTGAAAATGATTTTAAATATTTGGAGCGAATAGTTCGGGCTTTATCGGTTAGCCTTTTTCCCGCTTTTCGTTACAATAACTTTGTCAAAGCTCAAAACTTTGGCAAAGTTGATTTCCACTGCAATCGGGGCTAATTGGTAAATCATTTGTATCTTTGGGGAAAATTTTAAAATCCAAACCATGAAAATTATAAAATTACTTTTAGTACTGACCATTCTCTTTAATTTCAGCAGTTGTACCATTACCGAAAAATTAATCGTTAACGAAAATGGTGGCGGAAAATTTGCTTATGATATCGACGGCGCCAAAATGATGTCGATGATGGGAAGCGCTTTTAAAGGGGATGAAAAGCCAAGTAAAAAAAGCAAGAAGAAAAAAGACAAACCAAGTAAAGATATTGACAGCACTTTTACCTTCAAAGAAATGTTTGCCGATAAACAAGACAGTATTGCCAAGCTATCTCCTGAAGAACAAGCGAAAATCAAAAAAATGGAAAGATTCACTGTTCATATGGTTATGAATGAAGAAAAAGGAATCATGAACTATTCTATGTTTACCGATTTTAATTCGGTTGCCGAATTACAAGATATGATGTCTCCGGTAGAATCAATGAAAACATTATCTCCGACAGGTCAAGCCGGAGGAATGGGCATGGCGCCAAGTGCTTTGGAAGATAATTCTGCTACCCAATTTTTTTATGATGGTAAAATGTTCAAAAAGATAGTTTCCGAAAAAGAGAATAAAAAAGAAGAAGAACCGACCGGTGAAATTAGTGAAGAAAGTGCTGCGCTTTCTGAAGAATTGAAATTAAAAGAATCGTTAAACATGTTTTTTGAACAATCAAACTACAAGGTAGTATACCAATTTCCAAAAGCAGTAAAGAAAGTTTCCGTTGAAAACGCTTTGTATAGTGAAGACAGAAAAACAATTACGATAGAGTATCCGTTAAAAGATTATATGGACAGTCCAAAGAAATTAAACTTTGACGTGGAATTCGAATAATAATGAACAACATAATCAAGCTCCAAGATTTAGGCAACAAAGACTATAAAGAAACTTGGGATTACCAAGAAAAACTTTTTAAAGAAATTGTCGATATCAAAATACAAAAAAGGAATAATCCTGATTTGATAACACCTAATTATTTCCTTTTTGTAGAACATCCGCATGTTTACACTTTAGGAAAAAGCGGTGATATTTCTAATTTGTTGCTTTCCGAAAAACAATTGGAAGCTAAAGGCGCTACTTTTTATAAAATCAATCGCGGTGGCGATATCACTTATCATGGTCCCGGACAAATTGTAGGTTATCCAATCTTGGATTTAGAAAACTTTTTCACAGATATTCATAAGTATTTGCGTTTTTTAGAAGAGGTTATTATTTTGACTTTAGCCGAGTATGGTATAATCGGTACAAGAAGCGAAGGTGAAACCGGAGTTTGGTTAGCTGTCGGTACGCCATTTGCCCGAAAAATTTGTGCTATGGGCGTTCGTGCCAGTCGTTGGGTAACGATGCATGGTTTTGCTTTAAATGTCAATGCCAATTTAGGCTACTTTGACAATATCATTCCGTGTGGTATCAAAGGCAAGGCAGTAACGTCACTTCATGTAGAATTGGGGCGAGAAATCGATGAAACAGAAATAAAGGAAAAAATTGTTAAACATTTTGCAATCCTTTTTGATTCTGTTTTTGTCTAAAAATCTAAGAAATCTAAAATTCTAATTTTAACTGTTCCGGCAATAATCGAAAAGACTTTCGATGGTATTTACTGACGCCATATTTTCTTATCGCCTCTCTATGTTCTATTGTGGGATAGCCTTTGTTTTTTTTCCAATTGTACATTGGGAATTCTTCGTGAATTTTATTCATGTATTCGTCTCTGTAGGTTTTTGCTAAAACAGAGGCGGCTGCTATACTGAGGTATTTGCTGTCTCCTTTAACAATAGTGGTAAATGGAATCTCATTTACAGGTTTAAAGCGGTTTCCGTCTACTATTATATAATTAGGTAGAGGATTTAGTTTAAGAATAGACTCTTGCATGGCTTTAATAGAGGCATTCAAAATATTGATTTCATCAACAACTGTATGATCAAGATGGGTAACGCTATAGCTGATGGCTTGGGCTTCAATTATGGGCTTTAATAGCTCTCTTGTTTTTTCTGAAAGTTGTTTGGAGTCATTGAGCAAATCCAATTTAAAATCTTCAGGTAAAATTATAGCGGCAGCGGTCACAGGTCCCGCCAAACATCCTCTTCCGGCTTCATCGGTTCCGCATTCTTGAGTGAGAGATGAGAATCTTAATTTTAACATAAAAATTAATTTTGATAAAAATATAAAAACTTACGCAACCATTTGCAATAATGCGCGTCAATTAAGTGTTGAGTTGTTGGCATCAACTTAATCGCGAATTTTTTAACACAAATAAATTGTATTATTCCGAAGTAATATTTGTTTATTTAAGAAAAAATTAAGAAGTTTGCGGAATAACTAACTCAAATAAAATTAATATGAGATCGAAGTTCAAATGGATTTTTACGCTTTTACTAGCGTTATCAATGCAGTTTTCGTTTGCACAAGAGAAAACTGTAACCGGAGTTGTTTCAGATAAAACTGGACCACTTCCTGGGGCAAATGTTGTTGTTAAAGGTACTACTCGTTCTGCGCAAGCAGATTTTGATGGTAAATTCAGCATCACTGCTAAAGCCGGAGAGGTTTTAGTAATTTCATTTACAGGTTACAACAATTCTAGTGTAACTGTAGGTGCGGCCAATAATTATGTCGTTACATTAACTGACGGTATTAAATTGGATGAAGTAGTAGTAGAAGGATATAGAAATACTACTAAAGGGACAACAGTAGTGGCACAAACTACGGTTAACGCTAAAACTATTGAAAACCGTCCAAATGCGTCCTTTATCCAAACATTACAAGGGCAAGTAGCCGGTTTGAATATTACTTCAGGGACTGGTCAACCGGGTGCGGCAAGTTCGGTAGTTATCCGTGGTGCTGGTTCGTTAACTGGTAATACAGATCCGTTGTATGTAATTGATGGGATACCTACCAATGCAATTAACTTTAGATCAATCAATCCTACGGATATTGAATCTGTTACAGTGTTGAAAGATGCTGCGGCTACTGCTATTTATGGTAATAGAGGTTCTGGTGGTGTAATTATTGTTAAAACGAAACGTGGAGGAACTGGTGATGCTAAGACAAGTTTTAGATACTCTTCTACTACAGGGTATACTGAATTGCAAAAAGCGAAATATTCATTTGCGGATTCTAGAGAATTATTGACTTTAGAAAAGAGATACGGTGTAGGTAGAGGTAATTCATTAACAGATGATGAGATTGCTGCCTATGGTATTAATACTGATTGGGTTAACTACTTCTTCAGTCAAGCAAAATCAACAGATCACCAATTGAGTATTGAAACTTCGGGAAAAAATTTAAATTCTTACACTTCTGTAAGTTATTTAGATCAAGAAGGGATTTTGCAGAATACAGGTTTAAAGCGTTTTACTCTAAGAAATAATTTATCAGGAAAATCAAATAATGATAAATTTACTTATTCTCTTAATACGAGTTTAGGTTTTTCTAAAAGCCAACAAGCAGTTAGCTTAGGTACGGGAAGTATCAATCAAAACTATGTGTTAGGCGCTACTTTGGGTGCGCCATATATTAGTCCTGATGAATATGTTAGTTCTCAACAGGTTTTTGATTTGTACAATACTGATGGTACTTTATTGTATACGCCTTTGTTTTTGATTGACAAAGCTAATACTTTCTCTAATGATACTGATGAGGTTAGGATGAGTGCCGGCGTTGATTTAGGTTATAATCTATTCAAAAATGTAACAGCAAGATCTAGAACTTCTTTTGAAAATATTGAAACTAGAATCGTTCAGTGGCAACATCCAATTTCTTTTAACTCGTTTTTGTTTTTAAATCCGGGACAAGAATTTGGGGGTACAGAAAGTATTGCCTTCAGAAGAGAGTTCCGTTTCAACCAATTATGGCAAGTAGAGTGGAAAAAAACATTTGCTGAAAAACACACTGTAACGGCTTTGGGTAATGCGGAATACTATGGTTCTCAAGTAAATACTGACTTCCAAAACCAAAGAGGTCTTGACCCAAGAACCTTTGTTCCGGGTACAGGTGCCGGTTATTTAGCCGACATTACGGCTCATGATTTTTATGGGCCAACTGGAAATGCTTCTAAAATAAAATATGCTTTGCTTTCTTATTTTGGGGTTTTAGATTATGACTTTAATGACCGTTTAGGAGTAGTTGGTACAGTAAGATATGATGGTACCAATAGATTTGCAGAAGACTATTACTGGGGTACTTTTTGGTCTGTAGCAGGTAGATGGAATATCAACAAAGAAAAATTCATGGAAAACAGTGGGTTTCAAGTTTTAAAGTTAAGAGCCTCTTATGGTACAACTGGAAATGAACGAATCCAAGCGGGTACTGAATGGACAAGTTTACAACCACCGCTAACTAGAGATACTTATGCTAATAGTGCTACTGTTCCGGGTCAATACAATGGTGCCGCAAGTTATGCAGTAACTTTAGGTGTTGATGATTTACGATGGGAAACTACTACGCAATGGAATGTTGGTATAGATTTTGAATTTTTCAAAAACAGGGTAAGAGGTACTTTAGATTATTACAATAGATTAACTGTAGATTTGCTTAATACTGAACCTATATCTCCAATTACTGGTCAAACGCTGATTAACAGAAATTCTGATATTGAATTAACTAATAAAGGTTTTGAATTGTCTTTAGCATATGATGTGGTGCGTAATGAAAACTTTAAGTTTACAGTAAGAGGGAATGTTTCCAAAAACAATACTACTGTAAATGGTATACCTGAAGCACAAGGGGGAGAACAGAATCTAGGACTTACTATTAATAGAAATGGTTTGCAACCTTATGAATTCTACCTTTATCCTTATGCAGGTGTAAATCCTGATAATGGTAACTTGTTATTCGAAGCGGCTGACGGGACTTTAACTGAAACACCAAGTATTGCTGATGACAGTAGAGCTACAGGAAAAACATCTACACCGATTTACCAAGGTGGATTTGGGTTTGATTTAGACTATAAAGGTTTCTTTGCTTCTACTAACTTCACTTTTGTTCAAGATGTTTATCGTTTTGATTACGATTTACAAGGATTATACGATCCGGGATCCTTAGGGCAATTTGTAGTGTCAGATGATTTATTAAATGCATGGACGCCTACCAATACAGACACTAATGTCCCTTCGTTAAATGCTACTAATTATGGTGCTGAGGCTAATTCAGACAGATTTTTGAAGGATGCTTCCTATGTTAGATTAAGATACCTTCAAGTAGGTTATAGAGTGCCTAAGAAATTCCTTGATAAAACATTTATTACAGGTTTAAGTTTCTATGTTCAAGGAGAAAACTTATACACTTGGACCAAATGGGAAGGTTTAGATGCGGAAAGTAATAGAGGTAATGATCAAGCTCAATATCCAACACCAAGGATTTTTAGTTTTGGTGTAGATCTTAAATTTTAATAAATAAATAATAATAAAAGATATGAAAAAATATTTAAGTTTTTTTATTTTGGGTGCCGGTTTGCTTGTTACTTCATGTGACGAAAGTTTAATTGAGCAATTTGCACCCGGAGCGCTTACAGAAGAAGTTGCTGTTCAATCCAGTGAGGATTTAGCTAAGTTGATGAATGCAGCATATATACTTTTAGAACCTACCGGTGAAATAGAATTTAATTCTATTTTTACTGATGAGGCAAGTATTGGTTATGCCAATGGAGGACAAGGTTTAGGTGATAACTATGATTTCTTTCTGAATTCAGCTTCGGTTTCACCAAATGATATTTGGACAACAAATTACGTTTGTTTGTCACGTGTTAACAGGGTTATTAAATTTGCTGACAACTTTGTGCCGGTAGATGCTGCCGATCAAATGGTTGTTGATAGATTAAAAGCTGAAGCTTACACTTTGAGAGCTCATTGCCATATGCAATTGATTACTTATTTCTCTACTAATCCAAAAGATAGAAATGCATTGGGTCCAATTTTAGCTGATGATGTGTTTCCGGCTTCATATCTTGGAGTTAGAGCTACAAACGGAGCGGTTTATGATTTAATTGATGCCGATTTAGCAGCAGCTGAAGCATTATATGCTGGAGTTACAGGTACGCCTAATTCCATTTTTGCTAACAAAAACTTTACTATTGCTTTAAAAGCTAGAGTAAACAATATGAGAGGTGATTATGCTAATGCTATCACTTTTGCTGATCAAGTAATCAATACTTCAGGATTGTCTTTGGCATCTTTTGCTAATTATCCATCTGTTTTCCTTACAGATTCTAATCCTGCGAATGTTGAGGTTATTTTCAAATTGAAAAAGCAAACAGGTCAAACAAGAACGGGTGCTATTTGGGCTAGTGTTAATACTACTTTAAATGGTTCTCCTTTCTTTGAAATGGGTAGGTCATTGTTTAATGTTTTGAATACTACTAATTTGACATCTGCAACTGATTTGCAAATTACTGCTATTGCTGGTACTACATTGACTATTCCTGGTAATACTTTAGCAGTTGGAGACATGTTTGTTTCAACTGTAAGCAGACCGGCTAACGCTACTTCGGCTAACGGTACTACAACATCTCCTGCGAATTCATTGTTAGGAGGTAAAGTTTATTATGTTAGAACTGTAGTTGGTGATAATATAACATTGACTGTTGATCCAACGGTTGCTACTCCTGTAGCTGCTAATTTTGCGGGTGCTAACGGTACTGGTCTTGCAGTTGCTGTAAAAGCAAATTATGGTGATATTCGTTACACTACAAATGTTCACCCTACATCAATTATCGATTACAATTACCAAACGAGTACTGATTTTAGAAATACAGATAAAATCACTTTTAGAAAATATCCTGGTACTACTACAAATGGATTATTAGTTAATGATATCAAAATCTGTAGATTGTCTGAAATGTATTTAATTAAAGCAGAGGCTTTAATTGCTACAGGCGATTTACCTGGTGCTGCTGCTGCTGTTAAAGCAGTTAGAGATGCGCGTACTAACAGACTTCAACCATTGCCGGTTTACGCTAATGCAACTGAGGGCTATAAAGACGTGTTGAAAGAAAGAAGACTTGAGTTTTTAGCAGAAGGTTACCGTTTTATTGATTTAAAACGTTTAGGTGCTTTGGCTAATGAAGGAATTCTTAGAGATCCATTAGATTGTGCAGTAAATGGTGCTTGTTCATTACCGGTATCAGATTACAGATTTGCTTTACCAATACCAACGGATGAAACAAATCCAAACGCTGCTATTTTAGCAACTCAAAATCCTGGTTACTAATATCAAAATTCAGTAATTTATAAAAGCTACCCATTGAGGGTAGCTTTTTTTTTAAATTATATTTTTATATTTGCGATATAATTAAACGACTAAACTAAATGAAATATTTATTATTATTACTAGTTTCTATCTCTGGTTTTTCACAAACTGTTTCAGACAGAAACAAAATTATTGCCCGATATGACCAAGAAAAAATCGCTCTTTTAAAAAATAAAACAGAAGCTTATTATCGTTCACAGCAGTTGCTTATTGAACAGTATAAAAAGAATCATCCTTATGTAGAAAGTGAAACCAATTTATTGCAAAAATTTGACAATGGTTTCCCGTTGTTTTACACTGTAAATAATCAAGGCTCTGCTATTACTTTAGCAGCTGATAAATTGTATCCTGGTGGAAGCTTAGGTTTGAGTTTAACGGGAGCAGGAATGGTTTGCGGAATTTGGGATGGAGGAAGAATTAAAGATTCTCATCAAGAACTAACAGGAGGCAAAATAATTTTCGGAGATGAAAACCCTACTAATAGTGATCACGCTACGCATGTAGCAGGAACTATTCTAGCTACAGGAGTTAGTCCAACTAGAAAAGGTATTGCCTATGACGGTATTGCAGTGACCTACAGTTTTGCTGGAGATTATCCAGAAATGATAACATTTGCAGAAAATGGTAATATAGTTTCTAATCACTCTTATGGGTATATTGTAACCAATTTTCCTAATTGGAGATTTGGTTCTTATGATATATCATCAATAGAAATCGATGATGCTTCCAATGCTTTCCCCTATTATCAAATGGTTATTGCGGCTGGTAATGATAGAAATGATAACACTATTCCTCAACTTGGGGTTAAGGGTGGTTATGATATGCTAACCGGTGCTAGTGTTTCTAAAAACAGTATTGTTGTAGCTGCAGTAAATGGGGTTCCTAATTACTTGGATGAATCCAGTGTAATCATGTCAAGTTTTAGCAATTTTGGACCTACAGACGATGGTAGAATTAAACCGGACATTGCAGCAAAAGGAGTAGCAGTAAGTTCTTGTACAGGACCATCAAATTCTTCATACAGTTCTTATCAAGGTACTTCGATGGCTACACCGGCAATTACGGGGATGATTATGTTATTGCAACAACATTATAATGATTTGAACGGCGAATTTATGAAAGCTGCTACCGTTAGAGGTTTAGTATGTCATTCTGCAAAAGAAGCCGGATTAAATCTTGGCCCGGATTATGAATATGGTTGGGGTTTAGGTAATGCTGAGTTAGGTGCCGAAATTATATCAGGTAAAGATGTTACAACTTTGCTAGAGCAAAACACACTTTTGAATGCGCAAGTATTTACAAAGCAAATTTCAATTACTTCAACACAAGACATTTCAGCGACTATCTGCTGGACTGATCCTACTGGGAATTCTAATGCTTCAGGTGATAATGATAACAGAACCCCAAGATTAAAAAATAATCTAGATTTAAAAATCTTTAAAGATGGGATTACTTACTACCCATGGAAATTAGATCCGTCTGACCCGGCCGCAGGTGCTACAAATGATTCAGATAATGATGTCGATAATATTGAAAAAGTGCAGTTGTTTGGAGCGGAACCGGGAGTTTATACGATTCAAGTTACTCACAAAGGCACATTATTAGGTGGTCAACAAGATTTTTCTCTCATTGCCAATGGAGTAGATGGATTAAGTTTGAATACCAGAGACTACAATTTGGAGGATAACATTTTTGTTTATCCAAATCCAACTAATGACATATTAAATTACAACATAAAGAATAATATTGAAATTACCTCAATCAATATTCATGACATCTCAGGAAAGGAATTATTTAGAAATGATAGCGTAGTGGATTCAAGTGCTATAAATGTTTCAAACCTTTCTTCAGGAGTCTATTTTATAACTTTCCAATCAGATAGAAATTCTGTAACGAAGAAGTTTATCAAGAAATAATTTTTCTCCCAAAATATTTTAAACCATCTCCATAAAAAGGGATGGTTTTTTTATGATTTTATTACAAATTGTTTTGTGTATTTTTGCCTTGAAATTTATTCGAATGAGAAACTTAATTATCGCTATCTTTTTATTGACTTCTTATGTCGGTTTTTCTCAAACGAGAACAAACGGAACGCCCAAAGAAGGCAATGCTAAAGAAGGAGTTCAAAACGAAACACCGAAAGCCACTTTTGACCAATATAGAATTATCACTTTGCAAAGAGATACAACCTATGTTGATACCTCATTGACCATCAAAAAAGAATACGAATACAATTATCTAAGAAAAGACATCTTCGGTTTGCTGCCGTTCGCCAATGAAGGACAAACTTACACAGTTTTAGATTATGGTTATAAAAGGTTTTCTTCTTTTCCCGAAATAGGTTTCTCCGGAAAACACTTCAATTACATGAAACCGGACGATATAAAGTATTATTCAGTTGCCACACCGATAACCGAGTTGTATTTCAAGACCGTAATGCAACAAGGACAATCTGTTGATGCTTTTATTACCGTGAATACATCCGAACGATTTAACATGTCGGTTGCGTTCAAAGGCTTGCGTTCCCTTGGAAAATATATCAATCAATTGTCAAGCACCGGAAACTTCCGATTCACGTCAAGCTATAATACTTTAAACAAAAGATATTACCTAAACTTCCATTTTACCGGACAGGATTTTCTAAATGGTGAAAACGGAGGAATTACAACTTTGGAGGATTTTGAAGGTGAAGACGCTGCTTTTCAAAACAGAGCTCGATTAGAAGTATATCTCAGAGACGCCAAAACTTTTATGAAAGGGAAAAGGTTTTTCCTCGACCACAACTTCAGAATCAATCCGAAAGCAGGAAACAATAATCTTTATTTAACCCACCAATTCAATTACGAAAATAAATTCTTCGAATACAATCAGCAAACAGTAATTTCTACAGTAGGAGAAACTGAAGAACAGGTATACCGATTTGGAGACTCATTCGTGTCTTCAGGAGTCAATGACCAAACGCGTTATAACCGAATGTACAACAAAGTCGGAGCAATTTATGAAAATTCACTACTCGGAAAATTCCAATTCTTCGCCGAAGATTTCAGGTACAATTACTATTATAACAGAATTCTGATTTTGCCTTCCGGAGTTGTGCCAAGTTCCATTAATGACGAAATTAATACCGTTGGCGGACAATACCAATACCGTAAAAATAAATGGAACGGGACTTTTCAATACTCCAATTCCATTTCAAATCAATCGCTGTCCAATTTTGATGCCCAATTGAGGTACAAACTCAACGATAAAAATGAGTTTTTGTTCCAATACCAAATGCTGAACAAAATTCCCGACCATACGTATAACTTATACCAAAGCAGTTTCATAAACTACAATTGGTACAACAATTTCAAAAACGAAAAGATTAACAACTTGGAAGCAACCGCCAAAACCCAATGGTTCGAAGCTTCATTACAAGTGAGTTCTATGAATGATCACTTGTATTTCAGCGATGATTCCACCGATCCGCAACAACAATTGATTTCGCCAAAACAATACAATAAAACCATCAATTACCTGTCGGTAAAAGTCAGTCGCGAATTCAAATGGTGGAAATTGGCTTTAGATAACACTATCCTTTACCAACAAGTAGACCAAGAAGACGATATTCTCAATGTGCCGAAAATCGTCACCAGAAACTCGCTTTACTTTACCGATTATTTCTTCAAAAAAGCATTGTATCTCCAATCCGGCTTTACATTCAACTATTTTACAAAATACTACGCCAACGATTATAATCCGGTAACCGCCGAAGCATTTGTTCAGAATCAAAGAGAAATAGGCGATTTTCCAATGATCGATTTCTTTGTTAACGCCAGAATTCGCCAAACCCGAATTTTTCTAAAAGCGGAACATTTCAATTCCAGAATGACCGGTAATGATTTCTATACCGCATCCAATTATCCGTATCGCGATTTCATGATTCGCTTCGGATTGGTGTGGAATTTCTTCCAGTAGTTTGAGATTAAGAGGAGAATGTTCAGTGGTCATTCGTTTTTTATTTTTAGAAACAAAACGTTCGGGCTTTATCAGCTATGGCAATTCCTGCCTTCCGAGTTACACGGTAACTTCTCCAGTCAGGGTTAAAGGATAAATTATTCGAATTTTTGTAAACAATATTATATTCGATACCTTTACAAACTCAAAAAAAATATAGAGCAAACTTCATAATGACATACGCAGAAAACATATTAGGAACTATCGGCAACACGCCTTTAGTAAAATTGAACAAAGTTGTAGAAGGTATCGATGCTTTGGTTTTAGCCAAAGTAGAAACCTTTAATCCGGGCAATTCTACCAAAGACAGAATGGCACTCAAAATGGTAGAAGACGCAGAAGCCGACGGCCGATTAAAACCGGGTGGAACTATTATTGAAGGTACTTCGGGAAACACCGGAATGGGTTTGGCCTTAGCGGCCATCGTAAAAGGTTACAAATGTATTTTTGTAATCACCGACAAACAATCCAAAGAAAAAATGGACATCTTGCGTGCTGTTGGCGCCAAAGTAATTGTTTGCCCAACCGATGTTGAACCAACTGATCCGCGCTCCTATTATTCGGTTTCTAAAAGATTAGGAACTGAAATTCCAAATTCATGGTATGTCAATCAATACGATAATCCAAGCAATGCACAAGCCCATTACGAGCAAACCGGACCTGAAATTTGGGAGCAAACCGATGGAAAAATAACGCATTTCGTAGTTGGTGTTGGAACAGGCGGAACGATTTCAGGTATTGGAAAATATCTAAAAGAGAAAAATCCAAATATCAAAGTTTGGGGAATCGATACTTACGGTTCTGTATTTAAAAAGTATCATGAAACCGGAATCTTTGACGAAAACGAAATCTATTCTTATATCACAGAAGGCATTGGTGAAGATATTTTACCTAAAAATGTTGATTTCTCAATTATAGATGGTTTTACTAAAGTTACCGATAAAGACGCAGCCGTGTACACCAGAAAAATTGCTTTAGAAGAAGGAATTTTTGTCGGGAATTCAGCCGGGTCTTGTGTGAAAGGTTTGCACCAATTAAAAGAACATTTCACTAAAGACGATGTAGTGGTTGTGTTGTTCCACGATAGCGGAAGTCGTTATGTTGGTAAAATGTTCAACGATGATTGGATGCGTGAAAGAGGTTTCTTAGAAGAAGAAATCACCAAAGCGGAAGATGTGATTAAAGACCATAAGGACAAACCATTGGTAATTGTGCGTACCGAAGAATTAGTTTCACATGCTATTGAGCGTTTAAAAAAATACAACATCTCTCAAATTCCGGTTATCGACACAACAGGATTCGTAGGAAGTATAGACGAAACCGATTTGTTCAGAAGCTATGTCGAAGATAAAAACATAGCTGAAAAGCCAATCAAAGAGATTATGGGAAAACCTTATCCAATCGTAAATGCGAATGCACCAATCGAGGAAATTTCCAAACTAATCAATAAAGACAATCAAGCGGTCTTAGTCGATTTAGGAAATGGGAAACACCACATTATCACCAAACACGATATTATTAGTTCGATTAAATAAATAAAAAAAGTCTCGTTTTCTGAACGAGACTTTTTATTTGAACGAGATTTTTTCTCTAGATTTTAATGACTTTTTCAGTCTTAACTCTTCCGTCAGTTGCGGTAACTTTCGCAACATACGATCCACTTGACAGTTCTGTTAAATCAATTTGAGTTGACGCTGTAGCTGTTTTGATCAGATTCCCTAAAATGCTATAGATTTCGATTTTTGCAATCGATTCCGAACTATTGACATTTAAAATATTTTTTGTCGGATTTGGGTAAAACGAAATAGTGGCGTTATCGAAGTTTGTAGTAGACAAAGTTCCGGTAACGTTTACATCGTCAACGAACCAATTGTCGCCATCATCTTGTATCATTACAAAAGCAATATAAATTTGTTGACCATCATATATTGATAAATCAACGGTTTTTAGATCGCCCGGTTGTAATGCCGGAATCGTAACATTTGAAAAATCACTCTCTGCATAAGTGCTGACAATCTCAAAAGTTAATGGATCTGTTGCCGATGTTGTAGAAACTCTAATGCTATAATCAGTTGCATAATCATCAGTATATTGCTGACCTCCGTAAAAAGTCAAAGTGCTTTCGGTATAGTTGGTTAAATCTACCAAAGGAGTGATTAACCAGTCTTCTGCTGGTCCACCGGTTACGTTTTCATACCTTACAAAGGCTGAATTAGTTGGAGAATAACTACGAGTGGTTGAAGTGCCCCAGTTTTGAGCAGTTCCTATGCCATTTGTTCCAATGAAACTTGTCCAGCCCGCTGGTAAAGTTGCCGCGGCATCAAAATTTTCACTTAACTGTGCGTAAGAGAAAAAGTTTGATAAAATAAATGAAATTAAGTAAATTTTCTTCATAGTAAATTGATTTAAAGTTAATTAACTCAAAGATATTGTTTTTTTTAATTTTATTGAAAAATATGATGTTTTTTTTCCTATAAATTTTGAGATAAACTTGGTTTATTTGTTATTTTAATAAAGATAGTTTTACGAAAATCATAAAATATATAATTAAAATTAAAGAAATAACGTTTTTGTTTTATTGTTCTCCAATCAGAACGCCCGAAACATTCCACGAACTGAAACTTCCGCCTTCAGGCAAACCTTGTGGGATTTTAATTTGCATCAAATGTGTTCCGGCTTCTAAATCACCCAAATCAATAAAAATAGGATTGGTTACTGTTCCGGGACACCAATTTGACCTGCTGTAATCCGAAGAAGATAATCCGTTCGGGAAATTCCCGGAAGCTGGATTAGATAAACGATACGAGCCACAATCTTGTCGCCAAGGTGTAAAGCTGAAAGTTTCCTTATCGTTTAAGTAAATAGAATTTTTCTTCGGTACAAATTCATCACCATTTTCCCATCCGCCATGACCTGTAGTGATGTAGCGCAATTTGCAATTCTTCATCGGTTTTTCTAGTTTGAAAGAGACTTCCAAACCTTTGTCATTGTTAAACATCGTTCCATATTCTTGACCGGCCATTTCCATAATGTTATTGGTGCAAAACAAAGGAATAATTTGAGTTGGTTTTATGATAGATTCGTTTTCGGTATGAATGGTAATATTTGCAGAAACTTTGTGACCGCCTTTGTCATAATTGCCAATGTTGATGCCTAGCCATACTTCCTTTCCGCTCAACAAACTTCTCAAATCCGAAACATCTTGTCGGTACAAAACGTTTTCAGCCCAAGTCTTGTCTTTCAATTGGAGTGTATTGTATTGTTTCACCCCAAAAGGTGTAAAAAAACGCATCAATTCTACCACTGGATTGTAATTATCAGTAATAATTACACCTTGATATTCTTTGCCGTTACCATTAGTGTAAATAGGTAATGTTTTAGCGCCATTTTGTAAACCATTCAAAAACGATATTTCTTTATCCGTCGGAATCATAAAAAGCGAACCGGTTCGGTCATAAGCATCACCATTGGATTGTTCAGTAACATCGACAAAAATTTGACTACCAACTTTAATTTCCGGTAATTGGACTTTCCTTACCGCTATAGTTCCATTGGCAAAGCGCAAAATAGAATCGTTAGATTTTGATTCGTCTGAGAAATTGAGGATTTGATCTTTGAAAACAGAAATTGTCGTAAATCGACTTTTCCACAGCAAGTCTTTATAAGTCAATGCGTCGACTTGTTTTTGGGGCAATTGAAATATTGGGAATGATTTTATCTGTTCTATTTTAGTCGCCGAAATCACAAAGTTGCCATTGCGAACCATTTCCAGAACCAAACCTAAATTTTGACCCAAAACGGTTGGTGAACCTTTCACTTTCAATTCGTCCGTATACCAGAATTCAATTGTATTCGAATTGACAATCGTTTTGGCTTTTTTGCAATTGTAACCCAAGACTTTTTTGGTGTCGTTTGTGTATTCGAATGTTTGCTTGCCCAATGAAACGCTGTCTTTTGTCGCAATGATTTCTGAACTTTTCAAAGTCGCCTTTTGAAAAAAAGAATTAGAGCTTCTATCGACAATAGTTTCCTCAAAAGGGAAATCAGCTTTTTGATTTCTGATGTTTTCCGTGCTCAATAGAGTTTGATTGTTATTGGCAAAAACCCAAACCGCATCTTGGTTTTCAATCAAATTTCCATTGGAACTTTTCAAATAAGTGATTTTATAATTTTGCGAAAAGCAATTTGCTGAAATTACCAACAAAAACAATAAAAGTAAATTTTTCATTACAAAAATTTTGAATATAAAAGTAAATTTCTTACTTTGGTTAAAAATTTAGAATCGTGAAAGAAGATTTTCTTCATTATGTATGGCAATATAAGAAGTTTGGCTTTTCCAACCTAACTACGGTTTCGGGAGAAGAACTAACGATTGTCAATACAGGTCAATATTTGAAGCAATCCGGTCCCGATTTTTTTAATGCCCAAATTATTATTGGGAACCAAAAATGGGCAGGCAATATAGAAATTCATTTGAAGTCTTCAGATTGGTATTTGCACCAACATGAAAATGATGACCATTACAACAATGTTATACTGCATGTCGTTTGGGAACACGATACGCCAATTTTTAGAAAAAACAATGCAGAAATTCCAACCTTAGCACTTAGGAAGTATGTTGCGAACGATAGTTTGAATCAATATTTGTCGTTGATTATGCCTAAATCTTGGATTTATTGTGAAAGTCAGCTAAATGATGTTGATGAATTTGTTTTTAAAAATTGGCAAGAGCGATTGTTTTTCGAACGTCTGGAACGAAAATCCATTCCGATTGACGAACTTTTGCAAGAAACGGATAATGATTGGGAAGCGGTATTGTTTTATATGTTGGCTAAAAATTTTGGGCTAAATACCAATGGCGAAATCTTTTTAAAAATGGCAAAGTCTATCCCGTTTTCAATTATACGAAAAGAGAGCTTTGAAGTGGAGAATTTAGAAGCACTTTTGTTTGGTAAACTGGATTTGTTGCCTATGGTTGCTGAAGATTTTTACAGCAAAGATTTGCAAAACCGTTCGACATATATTACGCTGAAACATCGCTTAAAAAAAGCATTTATAGAACCGGTGCAATTTTTTAAACATCGTCCGGATAATTTTCCAACGATTCGTTTGGCACAATTGGCGATGTTATACCACAAGCAGCAAAATCTGTTTTCCAAAATTATAGCCACACATTCGCTTGAGGATTTTTATAAATTGTTTGAGGTTGGCGTTTCTTCCTATTGGGAAAACCACTATCAATTTGACAAAGAAAGCCCGAAAAAGAAAAAACATTTCTCTAAATCTTTTATTGATTTGTTAGTGATTAATACGATTGTACCGTTTCAATTTGCTTATGCCAAAAGTCAAGGAAAAGAAATTTCAGAGCAGCTTTTACAACTCATGGAAACTATAGCGCCTGAAAAGAATATTATCATTGAAAAGTTTTCTAATTTTGGAGTCAAATCAAAGAATGCTTTTGAAACGCAATCGCTTTTGCAACTGAAAAACAATTATTGCAATCATAGTAAGTGTTTGCAGTGCGTCATTGGAATCCAACTTTTAAAGAATTAGCAAATGTCACCGGTAATACAACTAAAATACTTCTTCGAAAAACACGGTTTTCACGTTTCGTCTCGTTTGGCTGACAAGCTGGGAATGCGTGCGTCGAATGTGCGTTTGTTTTTTATTTATATCACTTTCGTTACTGCCGGATTGTGGTTTGGCGTGTATCTAACCTTGGCGTTTTGGATTAAGTTGAAAGATTTAATTCGTGGCAAACGAACATCAGTTTTTGATTTGTAAATATGACGAATGATAATTCCATCCTGCAATCGATTTTAAGTTATTCGAAAAGTCAACGAATTGGAATTATACTGTTGTTTTTAATTATAGTTATTTGTCAGGGATTTTATCTTTTTAATGATTTTAAAACTTTTGAGACTACAAATAAAGAAGAAGCCAATTGGTTAGCGAATCAAAGCCTGATTGACAGTCTTAAACTTCAAAATAAAAATTTCAAACCCACGATTTATCCCTTCAATCCTAATTTTATTACTGATTTTAAGGGATACAAACTCGGTATGTCTGTTGCAGAAATCGACCGATTATTGGCCTACAGAAAGCAAAATAAGTTTGTCAATTCGGCAGCAGAGTTTCAGGTAGTGACTAAAGTTTCTGATTCTTTGCTGAGAACCATTTCGCCTTATTTTAAATTTCCGGATTGGGTGAAGAACAAAAAGGAATACAATTCGACTTATGTCAAAAACGAATTTTCAAGAGTTGAAAAAATCACAATTCTCGACATCAATGAAGCCAGCAAAGAAGATTTGATGAAAATCTATGGCATTGGCGATAAAATTTCGGACAGGATTTTGGAACAAAAAGGCAAGTTAGGCGCTTTTGTATCGATGGAACAAATGCATGATGTTTGGGGTTTATCGCCCGAAGTAATTGAAAAACTGAATCAATATTTTGATGTAAAATCGACTTCCAAAATCAAAAGAATCAACATTAACAATGCTTCAGTCAAAGAGTTATCTCAATTTCCGTTTTTTAGATATGCGTTGGCTAAAGAAATAGTTATTTACAGAAGCATGAATGGCGACATCAAAACTGAGGATTTGTCAAAAATTAAAGGATTTCCTGTTGATAAAATAAAAATAATTGCCTTATATTTGGAATTCTAAAAAAATAGCTTAAAAAAGTAGCCTTATTTATATGAATTCAACATATTTTACAGAAGAACACGAATTGTTTAGAAAAAGTTTGCAAGATTTTTTGCAAAAAGAAGTAGTGCCGCACATTGAAAAATGGGAAAAAACAGGTACTATTGAACGCTTTATTTGGAAAAAATTTGGCGATATGGGCTTCTTCGGATTAAAATATCCGGAAGCTTATGGTGGAATGAATTTGGATTTGTTTTATACGGTAATATTTTTAGAAGAGCTTCAAAAAATAAAATCTTCCGGTTTTGCCGCTGCCATGTGGGCACATGCCTATTTAGCCATGACACATTTAAATGCCGAAGGTGATGAAAGAATTAAGCAAGATTATTTGGCGCCCAGTATCACAGGTGACAAAATAGGTGCTTTGTGTCTTACCGAACCTTTTGGCGGAAGCGATGTGGCAGGAATGAGAACAACAGCCATCAAAAAGGGAGATAAATATGTGATTAATGGTTCTAAAACATTTATCACAAATGGCGTATATGCGGATTATTATGTAGTGGCGGCCAAGACAAGTCCGGAGTTGGGAAACAAAGGAATAAGTATATTTCTGATGGATACTAATTTAAAAGGGATTTCGGCTACCAAGTTGGATAAATTAGGTTGGAGAGCTTCTGATACTGCTGAGATTTCTTTTGATAATGTTGAAATTCCTTTAGAAAATTTAATGGGCGAAGAAGGAAAAGGCTTTCCTTATATCATGCAACATTTTGCTCTAGAGCGATTAATTATGGCCATCAATGCCCATGCGAGAGCTGAATACGCAATCGAATATACTATTGAATACATGTCGCAACGAGAAGCCTTTGGAAAAACCATAAACAAATTTCAAGCCTTACGCCATACGATGGTTGACCATGTTACCGATGTAGAACATTGTAAATTATTTAATTATGCCGCGGCAGCACGATTAGATAAAGGAGAATATGTGGTAAAAGAAGCCACTATGGCCAAATTAAAATCAACCAAAGTGGCCGATGATGCTATTTACAGTTGCTTGCAAATGTTAGGAGGTTACGGTTATATGGAAGAATATCCGTTGGCACGTTTATTAAGAGATAGTCGTTTAGGACCAATTGGCGGCGGAACTTCTGAAATTCTCAGAGAGATTTTGTCTAAAATGATTATTGACAAACAAAGCTATCAGCCTGCGGTGAAATAATTTTTTGAAAGGATAATTAAGAAAATAGACCAAGAGATGAGAGATTGTTTCTTGGTTTTTTTGTTTTTCATCTGTCATCTGTCTGTCCATTATCTTTTCTCTCATAAAATAATTCACAATTCATAATTCGTAATTCAAAAATTATATTACTTTTGCACCCACTAAATGAGAGGAGGTGTCTAAATTATGTTGATTATACCAATTAAAGACGGAGAAAACATTGATAGAGCATTAAAGCGCTACAAGAGAAAATTCGATAAAACCGGAACTGTAAGACAACTTAGAGCGCGTCAAGCGTTTACTAAGCCATCTGTAGTGAGAAGAGCACAAGTTCAAAAAGCTGCTTATATCCAAAACATGAGAGACAATATCGAAGGATAGTTAAATTCCTGATAAGATATAACCGCTGATCATTAAAGTTTCCTAACTTTGAGGTCAGCGGTTTTTTTATGGAAAATTTTAAAAATAAGTTTCAAGATTACTTACTGTTGGAGAAAAAATATTCTTTGCATACAGTGACCGCTTATATCAATGACATTGGTTTCTTTGAGTCGTTTTTGTCTAGTGCTTTTGATGATAATAATTTAATTACGGTAAATTACAATCAAGTTCGTGCTTGGATAGTTTCGCTTTCAGATGACGGAATTTCCAATTCCTCGATTAACCGAAAAATTTCTTCTTTAAAATCGTTTTATAAATTTTTGCTCAAAACAAAGCAAATCGAAACGAGTCCGCTTTTGAAGCACAAAGCCTTGAAAGCACCTAAGAAATTACAAATTCCTTTCTCGGAAAAAGAACTCGATTTGGTTTTAAATCAAATAGTTTACACTAATGATTTTGATGGCATTCGTGATAAATTGATAGTCGATTTATTTTACACTACCGGCATTCGTAGAGCTGAACTGATTAATTTGAAATTGCAAAATATCGACTTGTCAAACGGAACCTTAAAAGTATTGGGAAAAAGAAATAAGGAAAGGATTATACCGATTCTACCGGTTGTTGAAAATCAAATAAAATTATATTTAACAGAAAGGTCACATTTACAAAGGATTGTGGATGGTGAGTATTTTTTCTTACTGTTAAAAGGCGTTAAATTGAACGATTCGTTTGTTTATCGTTTAATAAATTATTACTTTAGTAATGTCTCCGAGAAGGTTAAAAAGAGTCCGCATATATTGAGACACACGTTTGCAACTCACCTTCTAAACAACGGAGCGGATATTAATTCCGTTAAAGAATTATTGGGGCATTCTAGTTTGGCGTCTACGCAAGTCTACACTCACAGCAGTTTGGCGGAACTTAAAAAGGTGTATGGTAACGCTCATCCTAGAAACAGGCAATAATTTTACAATGTTTAATCATTAAAATTTTAATTATGAAGGTAAATGTTCATGCAGTAAATTTCACTGTCGACAGAAAGCTGGTTGATTTCATCGAAGAAAGATTAGGTAAACTTGAAAAATTCTACGACAAAGTAGTTTCGTCAGATGTTTTTTTGAAGGTCGACAATACAAGTGAGAAGGAAAATAAAATTGTGGAGGTTAAAATTCATGTCCCGGGAGATGATTTTATGGTAAAGAAACAATGTAAAACATTCGAGGAAGCGGTGGAGTTGTCTTCTGAATCTTTAGAAAGATTGTTGGTTAAAAGAAAGGAAAAAATCAGAACACATATATAAGAGAAATTTTTTTCTAAAAATGTTTTGATTAAAAGATAAAATCCATACATTTGCAGTCCGTTAGAAATAGCGGACTTTTTTTATTGTGTATGCCAGCGTAGCTCAGTTGGCTAGAGCAGCTGATTTGTAATCAGCAGGTCGTGGGTTCGAGTCCCTCCGCCGGCTCAATTTTAGGGATAAAAGATAAGAAAAGTGGGGGAGATACTCAAGCGGCCAACGAGGGCGGACTGTAAATCCGCTGATTACATCTTCGCAGGTTCGAATCCTGCTCTCCCCACAAAAGTTTTGTTTAGGAAAGCTTTTGAAAATTTATTTTCAAAAAAGACTGAAGAACAAAACTTTAGTAAAGGTTCACCTTTACGGATCACCGAGTGAAGCGAGGTAATCCTGTCGTCGGGTTTGTAACCCGAAGGTTAAAAAGGCAAACGTTTATGGTTCCTTGCCGACTTAGCTCAGGGGTAGAGTGCTTCCTTGGTAAGGAAGAGGTCACGGGTTCAATTCCCGTAGTTGGCTCAAAATTGTAAAATTTGAACACTAATATATAAACTAAGATTAAAAATTAAGTAAAATGGCAAAAGAAAATTTTAACCGTAACAAGCCCCACTTAAACATTGGAACAATTGGGCACGTTGACCACGGAAAAACAACTTTAACTGCAGCGATCACAAAAGTATTATCTGATGCAGGTTACTGTCAAGCGAAATCATTTGATCAAATTGATAACGCTCCAGAAGAAAAAGAAAGAGGTATTACTATCAATACTTCACACGTTGAGTATGAAACTGCTAACCGTCACTACGCACACGTTGACTGTCCAGGTCACGCGGATTACGTAAAGAACATGGTTACTGGTGCTGCTCAAATGGACGGTGCTATTTTAGTAGTTGCTGCAACAGACGGACCAATGCCACAAACACGTGAGCACATCCTTTTAGGACGTCAGGTTGGTATTCCAAGAATCGTTGTATTCATGAACAAAGTGGATATGGTTGATGATGCGGAATTATTAGAATTAGTTGAAATGGAAATCAGAGACTTGTTGTCTTTTTACGATTATGATGGAGATAATGGTCCTGTAGTTCAAGGTTCAGCTTTAGGTGGATTGAATAACGATCCGGCTTGGGTACCAAAAATCATTGAATTGATGGAAGCTGTTGATAATTGGATTCAAGAGCCAGAAAGAGATGTTAACAAACCTTTCTTGATGCCGGTTGAAGACGTATTTACAATTACTGGTCGTGGAACTGTTGCTACAGGTCGTATCGAAACTGGTATCTGTAATACAGGTGATCCTGTTGAAATCATTGGTATGGGTGCTGAGAAATTAACTTCTACAGTAACTGGTATCGAAATGTTCCGTCAAATCTTGGATAGAGGTGAGGCTGGAGATAACGCAGGTATCTTGTTAAGAGGTGTTGCTAAAGAAGATATCAAAAGAGGAATGGTTATTTGTAAGCCAGGATCTGTAAAACCACACGCTAAATTCAAAGCTGAGGTTTATATCTTGAAAAAAGAAGAAGGTGGTCGTCACACACCATTCCACAATAACTACCGTCCACAGTTCTACGTACGTACAACTGACGTAACAGGAGTTATCTCTTTACCAGCTGGTGTAGAGATGGTAATGCCAGGTGATAACTTAACTATTGAAGTTTCTTTGTTGAGTGCAATCGCTTTGAACATCGGTTTACGTTTCGCTATCCGTGAAGGTGGTAGAACAGTAGGTGCCGGTCAGGTTACTGAAATTTTAGACTAATTATCTAATTAAATATATTACCAGCAGAGAACCTTTCGGATGCTCTGCTGGTTTTTAATGAAACGGGCGTAGTTCAAGGGTAGAATAGCGGTCTCCAAAACCGTTGATGGGGGTTCGAATCCCTCCGCCCGTGCAAAAAAATAATTTACAATGACAAAAATTGTTAACTATATATCAGAAGCATTTGAAGAATTGAGAACAAATGTTACTTGGCCGGAATGGGCTGAAGTTCAAAAGTACACTATTGTAGTGGCTGTATTCTCAATTGTTTTAGCGCTGGCAACTTGGGGTGTTGATGAAGCTTGTGCAAAAGTAATTGCCGGTTTCTTTAATTGGTTAAAACCTTAATTTTTCTGAAATGGCTGATATTAATGTAAAGAAATGGTATGTCGTTAGGGCTGTTAGTGGTCAAGAAAATAAGGTGAAAGCTTATATCGAAACCGAAATTAACAGATTAGGCATGGCAGATTATATCTCGCAAGTACTTGTTCCAACTGAAAAAGTAGTGCAAGTTAGAGATGGGAAAAAGATAGCTAAGGATAAAGTATACTTTCCTGGTTATGTCATGATTGAAGCTAACTTGGTGGGTGAAATTCCACACATTATTAAATCAATTACTGGTGTTATTGGTTTCTTAGGAGAAGTTAAAGGTGGAGATCCGGTGCCGTTAAGATTGTCAGAAGTAAACAGAATGCTTGGTAAAGTGGATGAGTTGGCTGTCAATACAGATACCCAAAATATTCCTTTCAATATAGGAGAAACAATCAAGGTTGTTGATGGTCCTTTCAATGGTTTCAACGGAACTATTGACAAAATCAATGAAGAAAAGCGTAAGCTGGAAGTAATGGTGAAAATTTTCGGAAGAAAAACACCATTGGAACTGAGCTTTATGCAAGTTGAAAAAGTATAATTTGTTACACTATTATAAACCGCAATAATCCGCTTCCACAGATTATTGTAAATTTTTAAAAAACAATGGCTAAAGAGATTAGTAAAGTAGTTAAACTACAAGTTAAGGGAGGTGCTGCGAACCCGTCGCCACCGGTTGGACCTGCTCTGGGAGCTGCTGGTGTTAATATCATGGAATTCTGTAAGCAGTTCAATGCTAGAACCCAAGATCAACCCGGCAAAGTGTTACCGGTACAAATTACCGTGTATAAAGACAAATCGTTTGATTTTGTTGTAAAAACTCCACCTGCTGCAATTCAATTATTGGATGCTGCTAAATTAAAATCTGGTTCAGGCGAGCCTAATAGAAAAAAAGTTGCTAGCGTAACTTGGGATCAAATTAAAGCTATCGCCGAAGACAAGATGGTCGATTTAAATGCATTCACACCTGAAAAAGCTATGAGCATGATTGCTGGAACAGCTAGATCTATGGGTATAACTGTAACTGGAGATTCTCCTCTAAAATAAGGTAAGAAATGGCAAAATTGACAAAAAAACAAAAAGAGGCTGCTTCAAAAATTGAAAAAAACAAACTGTATTCTTTAAAAGACGCTTCGTCTTTATTGAAAGTTGTTGCTTCAGCAAAATTTGACGAGTCTGTAGATATTGCTGTTCGTTTAGGAGTTGATCCAAGAAAAGCAAATCAAATGGTAAGAGGTGTTGTAACCCTTCCTCATGGAACCGGTAAAGATACTAAAGTATTAGCTTTAGTTACACCGGATAAAGAAGCAGAAGCGAAAGCGGCTGGTGCTGACTATGTAGGATTAGACGATTACCTTCAAAAAATTAAAGATGGTTGGACAGATGTTGATGTAATCATCACTATGCCGGCTATCATGGGTAAATTAGGTCCTTTAGGACGTGTATTAGGTCCAAGAGGTTTAATGCCAAACCCTAAAACAGGAACAGTAACCATGGAAATTGGTAAAGCTGTTGCTGAAGTAAAAGCGGGTAAAATCGACTTTAAAGTTGATAAAACTGGAATCGTTCACGCAGGTATCGGAAGAATTTCTTTCGAAGCGGATAAGATTGTAGATAACGCTCACGAGATTATTCAAACATTACTTAAATTAAAACCAACTGCAGCTAAAGGAACATATATTAAGAGTATTCACATCTCTTCTACTATGAGCCCTGCTATCGCTTTAGATCCTAAAGCAGTATAATTGGTAGTTAAACAAATTTTATTATGACAAGAGAAGAAAAATCAATCGCGATAGAAGATTTAACTGCAAAGTTGGCCGAAAGTAATATTGTATATATTGCTGACACCTCTGGGTTAGACGCAGAAACTACTTCAAACCTAAGAAGAGCTTGTTTTAAAGCAGGTATCAAATTAGAAGTAGTTAAGAACACTTTGCTTGGAAAAGCAATGGAAGCTTCAAGTAATGATTATGGTGATTTGTCATCTGTGTTAAAAGGAAACTCTTCTATTTTTATCGCAGACATCGCAAATTCTCCAGCAAAAATCATTAAAGATTTCAGAAAAAAATCAGATAAGCCTGCATTTAAAGGTGCTTACATCAACGGTGAAATTTACATCGGAGATAACCTTTTGGATAGCTTAGCTTCATTGAAATCTAAAGAAGAAGTTATTGGAGAAATCATTGGATTACTTCAATCTCCTGCAAAACGCGTTATTGCTGCATTATTAAACAATGCAGAACAAAAAGGCGAAACAGCAGAATAATTAGAGCAGACTAAAAAAATAATAATTAAAGAACATTTTAAACGATAGAAAAAATGGCAGATTTGAAACAATTCGCAGAACAATTAGTTAACCTTACGGTAAAAGAAGTTAACGATTTAGCTACAATATTAAAAGATGAGTATGGTATCGAGCCTGCTGCTGCAGCTGTAGTAGTTGCTGCTGGTGGTGCTGGTGCTGGTGATGCTGCTGAAGAGCAAACTGAATTCACAGTAGTATTGAAAGAAGCTGGAGCTTCTAAATTAGCTGTTGTAAAAGCAGTTAAAGAATTAACAGGTCTTGGCTTAAAAGAAGCTAAAGATTTAGTTGACGGCGCTCCATCAAACATCAAAGAAGGAGTTACTAAAGCAGAAGCTGAAGGTTTGAAAAAATCTTTAGAAGAAGCTGGAGCTGTTGTTGAGTTAAAATAATCCAACACCGGTTTTAGAACTAGGTTTAGGCCTTGGACAATGCGTCCAAGGGCCTAAACCATTTTTCGTATAATAAAATTATAGAAAGTTTTATTATCATATTAAGTTTAAAATACGAAAAAGTTTTTGATCAATACGAAGAAAAAAATCGACTAATTTCCTGGTTTATTTTTAAAGATGTATTGGTTACAAAAAAGGAAAGTATAAATTAAACAGTGTTTTTACACACAAAAATTACTTTTTTTAAATCAAAATTTTGTCCATTGATGATAACAAATCAGACTGAAAGATTGAATTTTGCCTCTACTAAAAACATACCTCAATATCCGGATTTCCTAGATGTTCAGGTTAAATCTTTTAAAGATTTCTTCCAATTGGAAACCAAATCTGACGAGAGAGGCAACGAAGGGTTATACAATACCTTCATGGAAAACTTTCCAATTACTGATACAAGAAACCAATTTGTATTGGAGTTCCTAGATTATTTTGTTGACCCACCGCGTTACACTATTCAAGAGTGTATCGAAAGAGGTTTAACATATAGTGTGCCTCTAAAAGCCAGACTAAAACTATACTGTACTGATCCGGAGCACGAAGATTTTGAAACGATTGTTCAAGATGTTTATCTTGGAACAATTCCATACATGACACCAAGCGGAACTTTCGTTATCAATGGTGCCGAGCGTGTGGTAGTTTCTCAATTACACCGTTCGCCTGGTGTTTTCTTTGGTCAGTCTTTCCATGCTAATGGTACTAAGTTGTATTCTGCTAGAGTAATTCCTTTCAAAGGTTCATGGATTGAATTTGCTACCGATATCAACAGCGTTATGTATGCTTATATCGATAGAAAGAAAAAATTACCGGTGACTACTCTTTTCCGTGCTATCGGATTCGAAAGAGATAAGGACATTCTTGAAATATTTGACCTTGCAGAAGAAATCAAAGTTTCAAAAACCGGTCTTAAGAAATACGTTGGAAGAAGATTAGCTGCGAGAGTATTAAATACTTGGCACGAAGATTTCGTTGACGAGGATACTGGTGAAGTAGTATCTATCGAACGTAACGAAATTATCTTGGATAGAGATACCATTATCGACAAAGATAATGTGGAAGAAATCATCGATTCTAACGTAAAATCTATTTTGTTACATAAAGAAGATGCTAATCAAGGTGATTACGCTATCATCCATAATACTTTACAAAAAGACCCAACAAACTCAGAAAAAGAAGCTGTTGAGCACATTTACCGTCAGTTGCGTAATGCAGAACCGCCTGATGAAGAAACGGCTCGTGGCATCATAGATAAATTATTCTTCTCTGACCAACGTTATAACTTAGGTGAAGTTGGTCGTTACAGAATGAACAAAAAATTGAACCTTGATATCCCAATGGAAAAGCAAGTCTTGACCAAAGAAGATATCATCACTATCGTAAAATATTTGATCGAATTAATCAACTCTAAAGCGGAGATTGATGATATTGATCACTTATCAAATCGTCGTGTGAGAACCGTTGGAGAGCAATTGTCTCAACAATTTGGTGTAGGTTTAGCCCGTATGGCCAGAACCATCCGTGAGAGAATGAACGTTAGAGATAACGAGGTGTTTACACCAATCGATTTGATCAATGCTAAAACATTATCATCGGTAATCAACTCTTTCTTTGGTACAAACCAGTTGTCTCAATTCATGGATCAAACAAATCCACTAGCTGAGATTACACACAAAAGAAGATTATCTGCCCTTGGGCCAGGTGGACTTTCAAGAGAAAGAGCCGGTTTCGAGGTACGTGACGTTCACTATACGCACTACGGAAGACTTTGTCCGATTGAAACGCCTGAAGGACCAAACATTGGATTGATTTCATCTTTGGGTGTTTATGCTAAAGTAAACGGAATGGGATTCATCGAAACACCATACCGTAAAGTAACTAACGGAACAGTTGATTTAACTTCTGAACCAATTTACTTAAGCGCAGAAGAAGAAGAAGGGAAAATGATTGCTCAGGCAAACATCGAAATGGACGCCAAAGGAAAAATTACTGCCGATAAAGTTATTGCCCGTGAAGAAGGCGATTTCCCGGTTGTTGATCCTAACGAAATTCATTATACTGACGTTGCGCCGAACCAAATCGCCTCGATTTCAGCTTCATTGATTCCTTTCTTGGAGCAT
>NZ_DLGY01000035.1:0-10475 GCF_002482945.1 Flavobacterium sp. UBA7682 | reverse complement strand
GATGATGCGAACCGTGCGTTGATGGGCTCCAACATGATGCGTCAGGCTGTACCATTGTTACGTCCTGAAGCACCAATCGTAGGAACAGGTTTAGAGCGTCAAGTAGCGTCTGACTCAAGAGTATTAATCAATGCGGAAGGAAACGGAACTGTAGAGTACGTTGACGCCAACATGATTACTATCAAATACGATAGAACAGAAGAGGAAAGAATGGTAAGTTTTGACCCAGATGAGAAATCGTATAACTTGATCAAATTCAGAAAAACAAATCAAAGTACGTCTATCAACTTGAAGCCAATCGTAAGAAAAGGCGACAGAGTGAAATTAGGACAAGTACTTTGTGAAGGATATGCAACACAAAACGGAGAGTTGGCTTTGGGTAGAAACCTTAAAGTTGCGTTTATGCCTTGGAAAGGGTATAACTTCGAGGATGCGATTGTAATTTCTGAAAAAGTAGTTCGTGACGATATCTTCACGTCTATCCACGTTGATGATTATTCATTGGAAGTTAGAGATACGAAATTAGGTAACGAAGAGTTAACTAATGATATCCCGAACGTTTCTGAAGAAGCTACCAAAGACTTGGATGAAAACGGAATGATCAGAATCGGAGCCGAAGTTAAACCTGGCGACATTCTAATCGGAAAAATTACACCAAAAGGAGAATCAGATCCTACACCGGAAGAGAAATTGCTTCGTGCCATCTTCGGGGATAAAGCAGGAGATGTAAAAGATGCTTCGTTAAAAGCGTCTCCATCGTTACACGGTGTGGTTTTAGACAAAAAATTATTCGCGAGAGCGGTAAAAGATAAAAAGAAACGTACCAAAGATAAAGACGATTTGACGTCTTTGGAAATGGAATTCGAAACCAAATTTGTTGAGTTAAAAGACAAATTGGTTGAAAAATTATTCACCATAGTAAACGGAAAAACATCGCAAGGTGTCATGAACGATTTAGGAGAAGAAGTTTTACCAAAAGGTAAAAAATACACTCAAAAAATGTTACATGCCGTAGAAGATTTCGCTCACTTGACTAAAGGACAATGGGTTGCAGATGAAGAAACTAACCACTTGGTTAACGACTTAATCCACAACTACAAAATCAAATTAAACGATTTGCAAGGTGCTTTAAGAAGAGAGAAATTTACCATCACTGTTGGAGATGAATTACCAGCCGGTATCTTGAAATTGGCGAAAGTTTATATCGCTAAGAAACGTAAATTGAAAGTGGGTGATAAAATGGCGGGACGTCACGGTAACAAAGGTATTGTTGCTCGTATCGTTCGTCACGAAGATATGCCATTCTTAGAAGATGGAACTCCGGTTGATATCGTATTGAATCCACTAGGTGTACCTTCTCGTATGAACATCGGTCAGATTTATGAAACTGTTTTGGGTTGGGCCGGACAAAAATTAGGAAGAACTTATGCGACACCTATTTTTGATGGAGCAACATTAGACCAAATCAATGCCTTGACAGACGAAGCAGGTATTCCACAATTCGGTCATACTTATTTGTATGATGGAGGAACTGGAGAACGTTTCCACCAAGCAGCAACTGTTGGAGTAATCTATATGTTGAAATTGGGACACATGGTTGACGATAAAATGCACGCTCGTTCTATCGGTCCATACTCTTTGATTACACAACAACCATTGGGTGGTAAAGCCCAATTTGGAGGTCAGCGTTTCGGAGAAATGGAGGTTTGGGCACTTGAAGCTTATGGAGCATCAAGTACGCTAAGAGAAATTTTGACTGTTAAATCGGATGACGTAATCGGTAGAGCTAAAACTTACGAAGCAATCGTTAAGGGAGAAACTATGCCGGAACCGGGATTACCAGAATCATTCAATGTATTAATGCATGAATTGAAAGGTCTTGGATTAGACATCAGATTAGAAGAATAAAAATAGTTGGCAGTGGCAGTGTTCGGATACACTATCTGAACACTGAACACTGAATACTGAACACTTTAAATGTTACGACTATGATGAATAGAAATAAAGATACTAAAAATACTATCAAAAGATTTGACAGAATTTCGATAGGACTAGCTTCACCGGAATCTATCTTGGCTGAGTCAAGAGGAGAGGTTTTGAAGCCGGAAACTATCAACTATAGAACCCACAAACCAGAACGTGATGGTCTTTTCTGTGAGCGAATTTTCGGTCCGGTAAAAGATTTTGAATGTGCCTGTGGTAAATACAAAAGAATCCGTTATAAAGGAATCGTTTGTGACCGTTGTGGTGTTGAAGTAACCGAGAAAAAAGTACGTAGAGACAGAGTTGGTCACATCAATTTGGTGGTGCCGATTGCTCACATCTGGTACTTCCGTTCGTTACCAAACAAAATTGGGTACATTCTTGGATTGCCATCTAAGAAATTAGACATGATTATTTACTACGAAAGATACGTAGTAATCCAAGCCGGTATTGCTCAAAATGCAGATGGTGAATCATTACACCGTTTAGACTTTTTGACAGAAGAAGAATATCTGAATATTTTAGATACCCTTCCGATGGAAAATCAATATTTAGATGACAATGATCCAAATAAATTCATCGCCAAAATGGGTGCTGAATGTATCATGGATTTATTGGCACGAACTGACTTAAATGAGTTGTCTTACAGCTTACGTCACGCGGCTAATAACGAAACGTCTAAACAAAGAAAAACAGAAGCGTTAAAAAGATTACAAGTTGTTGAATCTTTCCGTGAGTCAAACCTAAACAGAGAAAACCGTCCTGAGTGGATGATTTTGAAAGTAATTCCGGTGATACCGCCAGAATTGCGTCCGTTGGTGCCGCTTGATGGAGGTCGTTTCGCAACTTCCGATTTGAACGATTTGTACAGAAGAGTGATCATCCGTAACAACCGTTTGAAAAGATTAATGGAAATCAAAGCTCCTGAAGTAATCTTAAGAAACGAAAAACGTATGTTGCAGGAATCAGTAGATTCCTTATTTGACAACACGCGTAAAGCTTCTGCAGTTAAAACAGAATCAAACAGACCATTAAAATCTTTATCAGATTCGTTAAAAGGTAAACAAGGTCGTTTCCGTCAAAACTTATTAGGGAAACGTGTGGATTATTCTGCTCGTTCGGTAATTGTTGTTGGACCGGAAATGAAATTGTTTGAATGTGGTTTGCCAAAAGATATGGCTGCTGAACTATACAAACCATTCGTTATTCGTAAGTTAATCGAAAGAGGAATTGTTAAAACGGTTAAGTCGGCTAAGAAAATCATCGACAAGAAAGAGCCAGTAGTTTGGGATATCCTGGAGAATGTAATCAAAGGTCACCCGGTATTATTAAACCGTGCTCCTACGTTACACAGATTAGGTATCCAAGCTTTCCAACCAAAATTAATTGAAGGAAAAGCAATCCAGTTACACCCGTTAGTATGTACGGCGTTCAACGCGGATTTTGATGGTGACCAGATGGCGGTTCACTTACCGTTAGGACCGGAAGCTATTTTGGAAGCACAATTATTAATGTTGGCTTCTCATAATATCTTGAATCCTGCGAATGGTGCTCCGATTACGGTTCCTTCTCAAGACATGGTACTTGGTCTTTATTATATGACCAAAGAAAGATTATCAGTTCCTGAACATAAAATCTTAGGTGAAGGCTTGACTTTTTATTCTGCTGAAGAATGTAATATTGCTATCAACGAAGGAAGAGTGGAATTGAATGCTCGTGTTAAAATCAGAGCTAAAGATTTCAATGAAGAAGGAGAATTGGTATACAAAATTATCCAGACTACTGCCGGTAGAGTACTTTTTAATGAAGTAGTTCCACCAGCGGCAGGATATATCAACGAAGTATTGACTAAAAAATCTTTACGTGATATTATTGGAAAAATCCTTGCAGTAACTGATGTTCCTACAACGGCAGCGTTCCTTGATAACATGAAAGATATGGGGTACAAATTCGCTTTCAAAGGTGGATTGTCATTCTCATTAGGTGATATTAGAATTCCGGAGCAAAAAAATAAATTGATTGCTGACGCAAGAGAGCAAGTAGATGTAATTTCTACAAACTATAACATGGGTCTTATTACCAATAACGAACGTTACAACCAAGTTATTGATATCTGGACTTCTGCGAATGCACAATTGACAGAATTAGCGATGAAAAATATCCGTGAAGACCAACAAGGTTTCAACTCGGTATATATGATGCTTGATTCCGGAGCTCGTGGATCTAAAGAACAAATTCGTCAGTTAACCGGTATGCGTGGTTTGATGGCTAAGCCTAAAAAATCAACCGCTGGTGGTGGTGAAATTATTGAAAACCCGATTCTTTCTAACTTTAAGGAAGGTCTTTCAATTTTGGAGTATTTTATATCTACTCACGGTGCGCGTAAAGGTCTGGCGGATACCGCTTTGAAAACGGCAGATGCTGGTTACTTGACTCGTCGTTTACATGACGTTTCTCAAGACGTAATCGTCAACTCTGTAGATTGTGGTACTTTAAGAGGAATTGATGTTTCGGCATTAAAGAAAAACGAAGAAATCGTTGAAACTTTAGGAGAGAGAATCTTAGGACGTGTGGCGTTACAAGATGTAATCAATCCGTTGAACAATGAAATTTTAATTCATTCAGGTGAGCAAATTACTGAAGCAGTGGTTAAAGCAATTGAAGAATCTCCACTTGAAAGAGTAGATGTTCGTTCGCCTTTAACTTGTGAAGCTAAAAAAGGTATTTGTGCTAAATGTTACGGACGTAACCTAGCTACCGGAAAAATGACTCAAAAAGGAGAAGCAGTCGGTGTTATCGCTGCACAATCTATTGGAGAGCCTGGAACACAGTTGACACTTCGTACATTCCACGTTGGTGGAGTTGCCGGTGGTGTTTCTGAAGAATCTAGCATCATCGCAAGATTTGGAGGAAGATTAGAAATCGAAGATTTGAAAACAGTTGTTGGAGAAGACGGAGATGGGAACAAAGTAGATATCGTGGTTTCTCGTTCAACTGAATTGAAATTAGTAGATGTTAAAACAGGTATTTTATTAAGTACACACAATATTCCTTACGGTTCTGTTATCAATGTGAAAGATGGAGACACCGTTGAAAAAGGTGCTGCTATCTGTAAATGGGATCCATATAATGGAGTTATCGTTTCTGAATTTACCGGAAAAATTGCTTACGAAGATTTAGAGCAAGGACAATCGTTCCAAGTAGAAATCGATGAGCAAACCGGTTTCCAAGAAAAAGTAATTTCGGAAGGAAGAAATAAAAAATTAATCCCAACCTTATTGGTTTACGGTAAAGACGGAGAATTAATCCGTTCTTACAACTTACCGGTTGGTGCTCACCTTATGGTAGAAGATGGAGAGAAAATTAAAGCAGGTAAAATCTTGGTGAAAATTCCTCGTCGTTCTTCTAAAGCAGGTGATATCACCGGAGGTTTACCAAGAATTACCGAGTTGTTAGAAGCTCGTAATCCTTCAAACCCAGCGGTTGTTTCGGAAATCGATGGTGTAGTTTCTTTTGGAAAAATCAAAAGAGGTAACCGTGAGATTGTAATCGAATCTAAATTTGGTGAAATCAAGAAATACTTAGTGAAATTATCAAGTCAAATCTTAGTTCAAGAGAATGATTTCGTAAAAGCGGGTGTGCCTTTATCTGATGGAGCCATTACTCCGGATGATATCTTGAGAATCCAAGGTCCATCAGCTGTTCAACAGTATTTGGTTAACGAAATTCAAGAGGTTTATCGTTTGCAAGGGGTAAAAATCAATGACAAACACTTTGAAGTGGTTATTCGTCAAATGATGCGTAAAGTAAGAGTTGAAGATCCGGGAGATACATTATTCCTAGAAGAGCAATTAATACACACCGCTGACTTTATCGAAGAAAACGATAAATTGTACGGAATGAAAGTGGTAGAAGATGCAGGTGACTCTGAGGTGTTAAAACCGGGTCAAATCGTTTCTCCACGTGAGTTAAGAGATGAAAATTCATTGTTGAAGCGTAATGATAAAAACCAAGTTGTGGCTCGTGATGTTATTACGGCTACGGCAACTCCGGTACTTCAAGGTATCACGAGAGCATCGTTACAAACAAAATCATTTATCTCGGCAGCATCGTTCCAAGAGACAACAAAAGTATTAAACGAAGCAGCAGTAGCCGGTAAAGTAGATACTTTAGAAGGTCTTAAAGAAAATGTTATCGTTGGCCACAGAATTCCTGCGGGAACTGGTATGAGAGATTACGATCACACTATTGTAGGTTCGAAAGAAGATTACAATGAAATCATGGCCAATAAAGAAGAATACATTTATTAATAGCAATATTAATAGTTAAATTTAATAAAAGCCACTACTTTAAATCTTAAATTAGTGGCTTTTTAATTACCATGCGTAGCAAAACGGAATATCTAATATCAAAAATTTAATATCAAATGAGTGATAATAATCAACAACAAGGACAAATCAATATTGAGTTGGATGAAAAGACGGCCGAAGGAATTTATTCCAACTTGGCTATCATCAACCATTCAGCTTCTGAATTTGTAGTTGACTTTGTAACGATCATGCCTGGAGTGCCTAAGGCAAAAGTTAAATCGAGAATTGTGTTAACACCGCAACATGCTAAAAGATTTCTGAAAGCATTAGGGGAAAATATCCACCGTTTTGAATTGGCCAATGGCGAAATAAAGGATACAGAGCAACCTCCGATTCCTTTGAATTTTGGTCCAGCCGGTCAAGCATAAATTAAATATGTTTTTTTATAGAAAACCTCTCAAGAAATGGAGAGGTTTTTTTTATGGGATAAATTCAGATTTTATTCTCTTTTGATTTTTACAGAAATTCATTTTTATACTTCTTTCGGACTAAATTCATGTGTTTTGTCGTTGTTCTTCTTGTTAAATCGATAAAATACATTTGTGCAATTTAGATTAATAATTTATTTGTAAAAATAATCTAAAGACTACAAAAAAGTATTTTATAGTGTAGTTTGTCGATGAAATGGAGTGACTTTAGATATTTTTTTTGTTTTTTTGTAGAACTAATCGTTTAACGTTTGTGGCGAATGGCTGTTTTAAAAATCATATTAGTAAGACGAAATTATGGTTTAAATTTAGTTTTGATTGCTAAATATGTAGATTACAACGATAATTTTTACCATTGAACAATTTTAATTGTTTGATGATTATGTATCAAATACTTTCGCTCAATATTTATTTACTCAAATCTAAAAATAAAATTTCTGCACATGAAAACAATTTTACAAAATTCTAAGATAAAAACAACAGTGTTTTTTCTGATGATGTTATTCTTTGCAAATGAATCTTTTGCGCAAGTGTCTATATTGAACAATTGGACAAATGTTTATAATGGCACAAGTAATTCAGGAACTCCTTCTTATGTTGTTCCAACAGGAACAGATTCTAATAGGTTATTAGTTGTCGCGATAGCTACTACTAGAACTACTGCTGGTAGCAGAAGTATCACACTCACATATGGTGGAAGATCTTTTACATTGGCAAATGGAGATTTAGCTACATCAAACCGACAACATACCGCGATTTATTATCTTAAAGAATCAGATCTAGATTTGGCTTCTAATACTACACTATCCTACAGTATTAGTAATGGTACAACAGCCTTAAATTCTGTGTGGGTCGGTGTTTTTGATTATGTTGATCAAACTACTTCCATTACAAATACCAGAGTTTATAATAGTGGTTCAGCTATTTCTGATTTCCAATTTAGCACTAATTTAACTATTAATGCAGGTGATCAAGCAATTCTTTTAGTGAATTCCTGTAGAGTAGGTAGCACTAGTGATAGAAATTTTGATAATTTTAATAGCTTTACGTCAGTAAATCAACAGACAGGTACTTTTAATACTTCAGGAACTTCAAATGATCTTGGAATTAATGGAGCCATAGCCAATTATACTACTGTGCCAACAAGTAATACTTCTTCTAATTGTTTAGTGGAATTAAGTGGTACTTCACTTCCTTCAATGACTGGTGTCAGTATTAAAGGATGTGCACTCCCAACAGTAAATGCAGGAAGTGCTCTAACAGCTATTTGTAAAGGTGGTACATCTGCACCATTGGGTGGAAGTAGAGGTGGTTCAGCAACTGGCGCTATTTGGTCTGATGGTGGTGTTGGAGGAACTTTTTCTCCGAATGCCACAACATTAAATGCTGCATGGACACCACCAAGTAATTATGAAGGAACTGCTACCTTAACTTTGACAACAACCGGTGGTTCGTGTGGAACGGTTTCAGCATCAAAAACACAAGTTGTTAATCCTACGCCTACATCAGTTATAGCAACAGAAAGCGCATCTACAATTTGCTCAGGAGATACTGTTGATTTAACGGCTAGTGCTAATTCCAATTCGGAGCTTACATCGGTTGTGCGACTAAATGAGGATTTTAACGGAACACCTGTTGGTTGGACTACAACTAATACAAGTTCTGGCGGTAATCCAGCTTTGGCTGCATGGACTTTGAGAAATGATTACACTATTAGTAGTGTTAATTTTAAAGGTATTGACAATACTCAGTTTTATATGAGTAATAGTGATGCACAAGGCAGTGGTAGTACTACGGATACAGCATTAACATCTCCATCTTTTAGTACAGTAGGTTTAAGTTCTGCGACCTTAAATTTTTATCATTATTATAGAGATTACAATGCAGATGATAATGCAGATGTTCAGGTTTCTGTTAATGGAACTACATGGACTACATTGTCACCTTCATATACAGCTACTGTAGGTAGTTCTACTGGTTTTGTGTTAGGAACGTTTGATCTGTCTTCTTATTTGAATCAAGCTACGGTTTTTATTCGTTTCAAGTATCATGCAGAATGGGGTTATTATTGGGCAATCGATAATGTTTCTGTAACAGGAATGTCTTCAACTCCACCACCGGCAACTTTCGCATGGACATCAACGCCTTCAGGATTTACTTCTTCATTGCAAAACCCGACAGGTGTTGCGCCAACAGTTAATACATTTTACACTGTTACTGCTACCAATAGTTATGGTTGTAGCGCATCATCATCAACAGCAACAATTGCAGTTAAAAACACTTGGTTAGGAACTACAAGTACAGCATGGAATGTTGGCTCAAACTGGAGTTGTGGTGTGCCAACTGCTTCATCAAATGTAGTAATCAGCACAGCGGCTAACTACCCGGAAATATCTTCGGATGTTACAATTAATAGTTTGACATTAGATTCCGGGACTACTTTAAAAGTAAATTCATCATACGATTTAACAGTTACAGACATTATTGATAATGATGGAACTTTAACTATTGAAAACAATGCTAATTTAATCCAAGTAAATGATGTTGATAATACAGGTTCTGGTGCAACAGTAGTTAAAAGAAACAGTTCAGCAATAAACCGTTTTGATTATACTTTATGGTCTTCACCTGTAACCGGACAAGGATTATATGCTTTTTCACCTTTAACATTATCAACCCGTTTTTATCAATATCTTACTGCTACCAATTTTTATAACAATAGTGGTTTAGGGTTTTCTATTTCAGGGGCCGATCCTGTAACCGGAATAGGCGGTACAGATACTAACAATGTTCAATTTGCTACAGCAAAAGGATATCTTATAAGATCACCTTGGAATCATCCGACAGCTCCAACTGTTTGGACAGGTACTTTTAGCGGAGTTCCAAACAATGGCGATATACCTGTTACAGTTTCTACAGCGGGAGAACCTATAATTGGTTACGGTTATAATGCGGTTGGAAATCCATATCCATCCCGAATCAGTGTTCCTGATTTTATTGATGGTAATGCTAACATATCTGGTACTTTATACTTCTGGAGAAAAACGAATGATAATGCAGCAACTTCCTACGCAACACTTACTAAAACTGCTTATGTAGCTAATGGAGCACTGGGCGGTGATACAGGAACAGGTTTTTTCCCTAATGGAAATGGAGCTGAAGCTGATTGGGTTATCAATGTTGGACAAGGATTTTTTGTTAAAGTCAATAGTGGTTCTTCTATAAACTTTACCAATGGTATGAGAAGAATTTCAAATTCAAATCAGTTTTTTAGAAATTCTCAAACAGTAAATACAGTAAATAATGGTTTGTATTGGTTGAATTTAAATGCAAACACTGGTATTTTTAGTCAAATGGCTGTTGGATATAGCGAAGAAGGAACTTTGGATTTTGATAGAGGAATGGATGGGGAAAATATCAATAAAGATTTTTATTTGACAAGTTTAATAAATACAGGAGAATATTCTGTTCAAAGTAGACCAAGTTTTGAACCTACTGATGTAGTACCATTATCATACAAGGTTGGGACAGCGGGGAATTACAGTATTTCGATAGATCATTCTTCAGGTTTATTTGCAGAAGGTCAGTTGATTTATTTACGTGATAATTTGACTTCTACCACACACAATTTAGCCACAGGTGCTTATAATTTTAGCACTGATGCCGGTACATTCTCTTCTCGTTTTGAGATAGT
>NZ_DLGY01000043.1:0-3063 GCF_002482945.1 Flavobacterium sp. UBA7682 | reverse complement strand
GACCCACTAGCAGCACTCAGCGAACCAGCCGGCGACCATGTATAATTAGTAGCCCCACTAGCCGTTAAAGTAGCTGAACTACCAGAACAAATTGTAGGATTAACTGGAGTTACTGAAATATTGAGGCTTCCCGATGTTATGATACTAGTTGTTGCTGTTCTTGTACAACCTTTAGAATCAGTAACTGTAACGGTATGATTACCTGTTGCTAAGTTTGAAACGCCTGCTGTTGTTCCACCGCTTGGTGCCCAACTATATGTGTAACCCGAAGTCCCTCCATTGGCAGTTACCGTGGCTCCGCCTGGGCCTGAACAACCCGCAGGAGTAGTTGCAGAAATGGCAGCAGACAGAGCGGCTGTAGGTTGTGTAATAGATAAAGTCCCTGATCCTGTACAAGCATTGGCATCCCTTATACTAATGGTATAAACGCCTGCACTTAATCCGGTTTGACTGGCTCCGGATAAATTACCCGGTGACCAAGTATAAGTATATGGACCTGTACCGCCAGAAGTAGAAATACTAGCAGATCCAGTACTTGCACCAAAACAATTTACATTGGTTTGCGAAGAGACTGCCAAAGTTAAAGTAGGGCAAGTTGTGTTTGTACAATTAGGAACGGCTGCTGCGCTGGAGATTGAAAATGTTCCTCCTGCAGCATCAATTACCTGAATAGGGAAACTGGTTGGTGTTCCAACACTAATAGTGTTAGTGGCATAAGTAGTCCATGAAATTCCACCACCACTCGATGTAGTACCACTTTGCCAGTTATATGGACCGGTACCTCCAGATACCGTAAAACCATTTCCATTATTACATACTGCTAAAGGCACACAAGCACTTACTACTACAGTTGTAGTACTTGACCCACAAGCTAAACTATAGGTAATAATATGAGTTCCTACCCCGGCAGTTGCAGGATTGAAAGTACCATTTGTAGCATTGGTAATACCTGTTCCGCTCCATGTTCCTCCAGGAGTAGCAGCAGATAAGTTAAAAGCCGGATCGTTAATACATTTTGTAGCCGGCTTACAGATATTTGCATCGCAACATGTCAGACTTAATGTATTACATGCACCAGCAGTTATATACTCCAATGTACCTGTGCGGGAACTTGAACCGGAAGTTCCTGTTGAACCACAGGCAACGATATTACCAGTAGTTGTTACATGTACATCATATACATTATATGTTGTAGGGTAAGAAGCTAATTGAGTTAAGTTTTGATCGAATTTATAAACCGCATTTTTTGAACCAACATAAATATTTCCGCAATCATCCAAATCAATGCCGCTTGCTTGTACTTGACTGGATGCAAATCCTCCGCCTGGGATTGTTACAGATGCTAGAATGGCACCGTTTCCTAAGGATCTCTTATCCAGTCTATCACCTCGATGAGTGTAGACAAAAGAGGTATTTGCTTTAATTGCTGCTATTCCGGTATTATTATATCTAAAGTTTTCACATTGATAACTTAGATTATATGAATTAGTGTTTTTAAAAGGAATAGGATTGGAGCAACTTGAAAAATTTTGATTGATAGCCCCAATTGTATCATGTGATAAAAAATAATAACGCCCATTTCCACTTGGCGCTATTGCCCTTACTTCTGAACCGAGAAACCCTCCGCCTGCAAGCTGATAATTACTAACACTATTGCCGTTGGCCATGTTTAATTCATAAATGTATGGTCTTGGAGAGGGAGGGAAACCACTACCACCAGTGCCACCGATAATGAGTTTTGTTTGATCACAGTTAAAGGTGATACACCATAATTCTGACAGAGCATTTAATCCTCCTGGGTTGGTATTATTCCAAATTACTGCGCCTGCAGGAGAAACTTTGACAATTTGTGCTGCTGAGCCTTGAGTCACATAAGAATTTCCGGCATTATCTACTGCAAAGGTACCAAGCCAGGCAGTTGTATCATAAGGAGTATTATAAGTCCATTGTAAAACACCTGTCGAATTATATTTCTTTAATTGCATAGGGCTGGTACCACCAATGAGGTAAGCATTTCCTGCCCCATCCTGTTCGCACTCCCATACGCAATCCCAGTTGCCTGTAAAGGCAGGAGTTTGAGTCCATGGATCAATCACTACTGATTTTGTATTATCATAATTATCTAATTGAAACGAAACCGTTTTTCCTGATTTAATAAAACTAGAAGAAATAACAGAAGAAGAATTGTTCTCGTAAAAAGTAAACGGCGCGTGATCAATAATATCCCCAAGTTTAGTTTCAATATGTATTTCCCCGTTATTTGAAAGAGAAACATTATTATCGTACACCATTTTTACCTGAGACGGATTAGCTCCTGGATGAAGAATTAAAGAATATTTCAATCCCCCCTTTTCTGCAAACACATATTCAATATCAATGTTTGGATAAATATTTTTGTAGATTATTTTTTTATAACCTTTTATGTAACTTAAGTTTTTTAGTTTACCGGAAGATTCTTTAAAACTATAATTGTGATAATCAGACGTTAAACCACTTGCCTCAACCTGTACATTATCATTAGCATTTTGCCAAAGCATAGTTACCTGATCGGTCTTTGTGTCCAGTTTATGCTCCTCTTTTTCATGAAGAGCATGTTCTTCTGCACTACTAAACACCTCTCTATAATCTTTATCATTTTCACGCTCATCCTTAGGTTGTTTAGATGTTTGTAAAAAAGTATATGTTATACCTTTTTTGGTAAAATAAATTTTAGTGCCACCATGATCTACAGCAAATAAAACTTCAGCAGGATTACCAAAAGAATTAGGAATAACAAATTGTCCCCTGTTCTCAATAAATGATTTTTGAAAACTAAAATTTTTTGACCAAGAAGAACCTGTAGTATTTTGTGCACTTACTTTTGTAAAAACTAAAATCGTTAAACAAATTGTAAATAAAAAGAAATAACGTAAAATTGATTTCATGCGTATAAATTGACAGTTTGACTAAATCACAAATGTCAAAAATCCACACCTAGATTATTAGAGGGCCGCCCCCTCAATGAGGGAATTGAAGAGACTTCCCCCTCTTTTTTTTAAAAAAAAGCGTTACATTAATTAAACA
>NZ_DLGY01000031.1:0-17861 GCF_002482945.1 Flavobacterium sp. UBA7682 | reverse complement strand
CTACCAACGTTTGTTAGATTATATAGTTCCAGATTTTGTACACGTGTTATACAATGGAAAAATTGTAAAAACAGGAGGCAAAGAACTTGCTTTAGAGTTAGAAGAAAAAGGCTATGATTGGATAAAATCAGAGAATAATTAAAATTCGAAGTTTGAAATTAAAAATTTGAAATTAGGCTAACTAATCTCAAATCTCAAATCTCAAATAAAATGGATTTAAAAGAAAAACTCATATCCTCTTTCATGGCGTTTGAAGAACGCGTAGATGTACATGCCGATTTGCATGACATCCGTACTGAAGCCATCAAAAATTTTGAAAGCAAAGGATTCCCCACTAAAAAAGAAGAAGCTTGGAAATACACCTCTTTAAGTGCGTTGCTAAAAACCGATTTTAGTGTATTCCCTAAAAAAGAAAACGCAATAGAGTTCAAGCAAGTAAAAAAGTACTTTTTACACGAAATTGATACCTATAAAGTAGTTTTTGTAGATGGAAAGTACAGCTCTTTTTTATCGGCAACCACCCATGAAGGATTAGATGTTTGTTTAATGTCATCAGCATTAACCAAACCCAAATACAAAATGGTGATTGATAATTATTTCAATCAAGTAGCTAAAAAAGACGATAGCTTAACGTCATTAAATACTGCTTTTGCTTCGGAAGGCGCTTACATCAATATTCCGAAAGGAAAAGTGGTAGATAAGCCGATTGAAATCATTAATTTTTCAACAGGAAACGAAGCGGCTTTATTGACGCAACCTCGAAATTTAATTATTGTTGGAGAAAATGCACATGTGCATATTATTGAAACTCATCAAAGTTTAAATAACAATCCAGTATTAACCAATTCGGTTACCGAGATTTTTGCCCAAAAAAGAGCTATTGTAGATTATTATAAAATCCAAAATGACAAGTTACAAGCGTCGTTAATTGACAACACTTACATCGCACAAAAAAGAGACAGTATTGTTTCGGTACACACTTTTTCTTTCGGAGGAAATATCACCAGAAACAACCTAAACTTTTATCATCAAGGAGAGCACATCAATAGTATTTTAAAAGGCATTACTATTATTGGCGAAAAACAACATGTGGATCACTATACTTTAGTAAATCATGCCACTCCTCATTGCGAAAGTCATCAAAATTATAAAGGAATTTTTAACGACAGATCTACAGGTGTTTTTAATGGTAAAATCTATGTAGAAAAAGAAGCGCAAAAAACGGATGCTTTCCAGCAAAACAACAATATTTTGATTGGTGATAAAGCTACGATTAATGCCAAACCACAATTAGAGATTTTTGCCGATGATGTAAAATGTTCTCATGGTTGTACAGTTGGTCAGTTAGACGACAAAGCTTTGTTTTATATGCAATCTCGTGGAATCCCTAAAAAAGAAGCTACCGCTTTATTGATGTACGCTTTCAGTAACGAAGTCATAGAAAGCATCAAAATTCCAGAACTTAAAACCAGAATCACCAAAATTATTGCTCAAAAGTTGGGCGTAAATATGGGATTCGATTTATAATAAAAAACTTAAAAACAATTCCTTATGTTGTATTCTATTCTTCAAAATCTACATTCACTTTGGGCTTATTTTGTATTATTCATTTTGGTGTATACCATAGTGAATACTTGGTTAGGAAAACTAGGTAATAAAGATTTCGCTGCTAAAGATTTAAGAGCTTCTTTGTTTACCTTGATTTTGGCACATTTACAATTAACCATTGGATTGATTATGATTTTTATGTCGCCTTTTTTTGCAGCAGCACAAGAATTAGGCATGGGTGGCGTAATGAAAGATTCCATTTTAAGATTGTATTTGGTGGAACATCCCTTAACCATGATTATTGCGGTAACTTTAATTACTATAGGATTTTCAAAACACAAAAAGAAAGCTACTGCTGGAGAAAAATTCAAAACCATAGGCGTATTTTATAGCATTGCCTTGGTGTTAATTTTAAGTCGTTTACCTTGGTCAGCTTGGTTAGGATAATAGAACAAAATTTATGATTGAAGATAAATCACAAGAATTCACCTCGCTTTCTAAGTTAGGTGAATTCGGCCTTATAGAACACCTTACTCAACACATACAAATCAAACAACCCAACACTCTAAAAGGAGTAGGCGACGATGCAGCAGTGTTGGATTTTTCAAATACTAAAACGCTAGTTTCTACGGATTTATTGGTCGAAGGTGTGCATTTTGATTTATCGTACATGCCATTAAAACATTTGGGTTATAAAGCTGTGGTGGTCAATTTATCGGACATCTATGCCATGAACGGAACACCAACACAAATCACGGTTTCGTTGGCTGTATCTAATCGCTTTCCCTTAGAGGCCATAGAAGAATTGTATGCGGGAATGTTATTGGCTGCCGAAACCTATAACGTAGATATTGTAGGAGGAGATACTACATCTTCCCAAAAAGGATTAATCATTAGTATTACGGCTATTGGGCATGCCCAAGAAAATGAAATTGTATATCGAAGTGGCGCCAAACCCAACGATTTGTTAGTGGTAACCGGCGATATTGGATCCGCTTATTTAGGATTACAAGTACTAGAACGCGAAAAAGAAGTGTTCAAAGTTAATCCAAACAATCAACCCGACTTAGAAGGATACACTTACTTAATTGAAAGACAATTAAAGCCAGAGGCTCGTAAAGACATTAAAGATTTGTTAGAAAAATTAGAAGTAAAACCGACTTCTATGATTGATATTTCCGACGGATTGTCTTCCGAGATTTTACATTTATGTAAACAATCAGGCGTAGGTTGTAATCTGTACGAAGAAAAAATACCCATCGATCCACAATTTATCAATACTTGCGAAGAATTTAACGTAGACAGCACCACAATTGCCATCAACGGAGGCGAAGATTACGAATTGTTATTTACCATCGATTTAAAAGACTTCGATAAAATCAAAGGCAATCCGAATTTAACGGTTATCGGACACATTACCGAACAGGCGTCAGGCGCTAATTTAGTAACTCGTGCAGGGCAAGCCATTGCTCTAAAAGCAAGAGGTTGGAATGCTTTAACAGAAGATTAAATTTTATCAAAAAATTGGCATTTCAATTGTTCGATTTAGATTTATTTTAGCGAAAAATATTTTTTATGAAAAGAACGGTAACAGTTATTGTGCTGGTAGTCATTACCATTGTCTTTGGGACATCGTTGTATTACCTATATAATAAAAATAAACAGGAGCCTGTAGTTTATCAAACTGATAAAAGTGAGGTGAAAACCATTGTTAAAAAAACCATTGCAACGGGTAATATTACCCCTAAAGAAGAGGTAAATATTAAACCGAACATTTCGGGAATTATTCAAGAAATTTTAGTGAAGGCGGGTGATGTGGTTAAAGCTGGTGATGTGATTGCTAAAGTACGTGTAGTGCCTAGTATTGATTTGATGAATAATGCTAAAAATCAAGTAGAAACAGCTAGAATTAATTTAGAAAATCAAACCAAAGTATACAACAGGCAAAAAACTTTATATCAAAAAGGAGTGATTGCCACTAATGAATTTGATTCGGCTGATTTATCCTTTCAACAAGCAAAACAAAATTACTCTTCTACGGTTCAGAATTATGAAATCATAAAAACAGGAACTACTAGTGGTTTAGGACAATCGGCCAATACTATTATAAAATCACCAGTTGCGGGAATGATTTTAGATGTGCCTGTAAAAGTAGGGACACAGGTAATTCAAGCCAATAATTTTAATGAAGGAACTACGATTGCCACCATTGCAGATGTGGGTAAATTAATTTTTAAAGGAAAAGTAGACGAATCTGAAGTAGGAAAAATCAAAGAAAAATTACCGATTGAAGTAACCGTGGGTGCTATCGAAAATAAAGTGTTTGAAGCGGTGCTGGATTATATTGCTCCTAAAGGAAAAACGGAAAACGGGGCGATTCAGTTTGAAATTGAAGGAACCTTAATTAATAAAGACAATACATTTATCAGAACAGGTTTAAGCGCTAACGCTTCAATTATTTTAGATAAAGCCGAAAATGTATTGGTGTTAAAAGAAGCTTTAATTCAATTTGAAGACAAAACCGAAAAACCTTTTGTAGAAATCGAAACGGGTAAACAACAGTTTAAAAAACAATATGTAGAGTTGGGTTTAAGCGATGGAATTTATGTGCATGTTAAAAGCGGGATAACCGACAAAGACAAAATCAAAATCTGGAATCAAACAGAAGCCACGCCATCCAAATAACTTACGTACATGAACATTAAATTCTTTTTTTATTTGTGTTTGATTACCTTGGGGGTACAAGCGCAAACCACTCCAAAAAACTGGACTTTACAGGCTTGTATCAGCCACGCCATTCAAAATAATATTTCGGTAAAAGGGGCAGAACTCGACAAAGAATTGACTGATATTAATCAACGTGGGGCATTGGGGTCTTTTTTGCCTACGGTGGGCGCTAATGCAGGTCATTCTTGGAACGTAGGTTTGAATCAAAACATTACTACGGGTTTGTTGGAAAATCAAACCACTCAGTTTTCTTCTTTTTCCTTAAATTCTAATGTGGTTATATATAATGGTTTGCAAAATCAAAACCGTTATCGTCGTTCGCAAATGGCAAAAATAGCGGCGGATTATCAGTTGACTAAAATTCAAGAAGACGTTGCTTTAAATGTGGCCAATAGTTATTTGCAAATTCTATTCAATAAAGAGAATGTAAAAATTCAACAACAACAATTATTGGCTAATGAATTGCAACTGAAACGTTCCGAAGAATTGGTGAAAGGTGGGCGTATACCCGAAGGTGATTTATTGAATTTAAAAGCAACAATCGCCCAAAACAAACAACAATTTATTGTGGCCGAAAACAGTTTATATATCTCTAAACTAAGTTTAGCTCAGTTGTTATTGTTGGATAATCCTACCACCTTTGATATTGCATCGGTAGATTATGACGTAGCAAATTCTAGCATTTTATTGCAAACCCCATCGGCTATTTTTGAAAAAGCCAAACAAGAACGTATAGAAATTAAAATTGCCCAAACCAATATAGATTTGGCACAAAAAGACATCTCTATTGCCAAAGGGGCTGTGAAGCCTACTTTGTCGGGGTATTACAGCTTTAATACTAGAATTTCGTATGCCGACGTACCTAAGTTCGAAAACAACACTTTAGTAGCAATAACCAGTCCACCTCCATTTACCGACCAGTTCAGAGACAACAAAGGACATTCTTTTGGTTTGTCTTTAAACATTCCCATTTTTAATGGATTCACTACCCGAAACAATATCGACCGTTCTAAAGTAGCTTTTGAAAGAGCTAAATTAAATGCCAAACAAGCAGAAATTAACTTGGAACGTACCATACACACCGCTTATTCTGACACCCAAGCGGCTTTAAAATCTTATGAAGCTTCCGAAGAAACTTTAAAAGCGCGTCAAGAAGCTTTGCGATATGCTAAAGAACGTTACGAAGCAGGAATGAGTAATTCTTTTGATTTGAATCAAGCTCAAACTTTATTAAATCAAGCCCAAGCCGATAGCATTAAAACAAAGTATGATTATTTGTTCCGTTTAAAAATCTTGGAATTGTATTTCGGAATTAAATTGTTTTAACCGTGACTTATATTTTAAATTTAGAAACCTCTACTAAAAACTGCTCGGTATCTGTAGCCAAAAACGGGGAAGTATTGATTTTAAAAGAAATTGCAGAACAAGGCTATTCTCATGCCGAAAAATTACATGTGTTTATACAAGAAGTGGTTGCCGAAGCAAATATTACCCTACAAGATTTAAGTGCTATTGCGGTAGGTAAAGGTCCTGGTTCTTATACAGGCTTACGAATAGGTGTTTCCACTGCTAAAGGCTTGAGTTATGCTTTGGGCATTCCTTTACTAGCCGTTGATACTTTATTGGTTTTGGCTAAAAAAGTAGATGTTTCTAAGGGGTTAATAGTTCCCATGTTGGATGCCCGACGAATGGAAGTTTATAATACCATTTATACGTCGCAATTTGAATTGGTTAGACCTGTTCAAGCGGAAGTGATTACCGAAGATTCGTTTCAAGAATATCCTGAAGAAATTTATTTAGTAGGCGACGGGGCTTTAAAATGCCAATCTTTATTATGTGATGCTCGTTTTCATTTCCTTCCCGAAATTCAATATCCCTCGGCACAAGAAATGGCTGCGCTTAGTTTTGAATCTTATAAAATAAGCGACACCGTAGATGTCGCTTATTTTGAGCCTTTTTATTTAAAAGATTTTGTATTAGGCGGTAAAAATTAGATTTTTTTGATGTGCACTTCTCGTTGTAAATGAGGTACTTCAATGCCATTGGCATCAAAAGCATTTCTACAATCTTCCAAAACGCTACTTCTCATGTTTAAAAAGTTGTCGTTGGTTGCCCAGATTCTAACCGCTATTAAAATAAAGGTGTCGGTTAAGTCTTTTAAACTTACATTAGGTTCGGGGTCTTTTAAAACTAAAGGGTTGTTTTTAATCGCTTCCATGGCAATCTCCTTAGCTTTGTTAATGTCTGTTCCATAGTTTACTGATAAAGTTAAATCCGCCCTTCGATACCCTTCAAGGGTGTAATTAACGATGTTTCCGTTCGATAAGGCGCCATTAGGAACAAAAATGGTATGGTTGTCTGGTGTGATTAATCGGGTTACAAAAATCTGGATTTCTTTAACAGTACCAGACACGCCTTGTGCTTCAATGACATCCCCTACTTTAAAAGGTTTGAATAAAATAATCAAAACTCCGCCCGCAAAGTTAGATAAAGAACCTTGTAAAGATAAACCAACGGCTAAACCTGCTGCGCCTAATAAGGCAACAAACGAAGAGGTTTCAATGCCTAAACGTGAAATTACAGTAACAAATAATAAGGCTTTTAATAACCAAATTAAAACATCAGATAAAAAGTTAATTAAAGTAACTTCCATTTCCCTTTTAGTCATCAGGCTTCTAACTACACTTTTAACTACTTTAATAGCGTACCAGCCGATGATTAAAATTAAAAATGCCGAGATGACTCTTGGGGAATAATCCACTAAAATGTGTAAAAACTGACTGATGTAATGATCGATGTGTAATAAGTCTATTTGCTTCATTAGGTCTTTATTTTAAAGTGTCGCAAATATACTTACACGATTGTAAAACATTTCCCTTTTCTTAAAATTCATAACATTATCTTAACATTCAATAAATTAATATATTTGAGTTTTGCAAAAAATATTTTGTATGGAACAAGTATATGTTTTAATGCTTATAGCCCTTTGTGTGTTGGCAATTACCGACTTGATGGTTGGGGTCTCCAATGATGCAGTGAACTTTCTGAATTCATCATTAGGTTCAAAGGCTGTTTCTTTCAAAACCATCATGATTGTTGCCAGTGTGGGTATTGCCGTAGGTGCTTTGTTTTCTAGTGGTATGATGGAAATTGCGCGTAATGGTATTTTTGATCCAAGTATGTTTAATTTTAACGATGTTATGATTATCTTCTTGGCGGTTATGATTACGGATGTTATCCTTTTGGATATATTTAATTCGCTGGGTTTGCCCACTTCTACAACTGTTTCCATCATTTTTTCGTTATTAGGAGCTTCCGTATTCTTAGCACTATATAAAATAGTAGGGTTAGGGGATGATTTGGGAACTATTTACGAATACATCAATACCAAAAAAGCGTCCGAAATTGTTTATAGCATTCTGTTGTCGGTTATGTTGTCTTTTTCTTTAGGGACATTAGTTCAATACCTTTCTAGAATTGTATTTACTTTTCACTTAGAAAAAAGATATAAATACGCAGGGGCTATTTTTGGAGGATTAGCGATGACAGCCATCACTTTTTTTATTTTAATCAAAGGATTGAAAAGCGTTACGTTTATAACAGACGAGGCTAAAGACTGGATTAAAGATAATCAGTTGTTGATTATTGGTTACAATATTATCATTTGGACTATTTTATCACAATTCATTATGAGTGTGATAAAAATGAACATATTTAAATTCATCATTATCATCGGTACTTTTGGATTGGCTTTGGCTTTTGCAGGGAACGATTTGGTTAATTTTATTGGGGTGCCTATTGCGGCTTATCAGGCTTATGAGTTTTATATCGCTAGTGGGCAAACGGCCGAAAATTTCATGATGACTCCACTAGGTGAAAGTGATATTAAAGCACCGATGTTTTTTTTGGCTTTTGCTGGGATAGTAATGGTGTTTACTTTATGGACTTCAAAAAAAGCACGTTCAGTAATCGATACCGAAATGAGCTTGTCACGCCAAGGCGAAGGTGCTGAAAAATATGATGCGAATCATTTGTCAAGGTATATTGTTCGTGGTGCCATGTATATAGGCGGGGCATTAAGTTTTATTATGCCTAAAAGCATACAAGAAAAAATAGATAGGCAATTCATAAAGCCAGAAGTGGTTGGTAAGTTGGATGACCAGCCTAACTTTGATTTAGTTCGCGCATCGGTTAATCTGATTGTAGCGAGTGTGTTGATATCCATTGGAACATCCATGAAGTTACCTTTGTCTACTACTTATGTGACTTTTATGGTAGCGATGGGTTCTTCATTTGCCGATAGAGCTTGGGATCGTGAAAGTGCGGTTTATCGTATAGCAGGAGTTTTCAATGTGATAGGAGGGTGGTTTATTACCGCTCTTGCAGCCTTTTTGTTTTCTGGATTAGTAGCCTTTTTATTAAGTTACGGTCAAGTATATGCTTTTGTGGCATTAATGATTTTTGTAGCCTTGTTTTTTTACAGAAGTAACCAATTGCATAGTAGAAAAGTAAAAGCTAAAGAAGAACTTAAAAAACTAAGAAGAGAAGATATTGTTACGATAAACGAAATCATCAACGAAAGTTCTCATCAAATTTCACAGGCGATTACTAATGCTAAAACCATTTATTCCGAAGTTATCGCCAATCTTGGTTTGCAAGATTTGAATAAACTGAAAGAGAATAGAAAGAACCTTAAAAAAGTTGAAAAAGAAATTGATGAGTTAAAAAACAACGTATACTTTTTTATTAAGAATTTAGATGAAACATCATTAGAGGCAAGTAAGTTTTATGTAATTATTTTAGGGTACTTACAAGATATTGCTCAGTCCTTGAATTTTATTACACAAAATAGTTTCTCGCACGTTAATAATAATCACAAGCAATTAAAGTTTAATCAAATACGAGATTTAAAATTAATTGACACTCACCTTAGGGATTATTTCGAAAAAATTGGTCAGGCATTTGAAAATAAAGATTTCGATAAAATTGATTTATTACTGTTGCAAAAAGATGTTTTACTAAATAATGTTTCGGATTTAATTCAAAAACAAATCATTAGAATTAGAACTACCGAAACCAGTCCAAAAAATAGTAAATTATACTTTGGATTGCTTTTAGAAACGAATGATTTAATCAAGTCCACCATTAATTTGTTGGAATTATTTAAAGAATTCCATCATCATGTAAAAACAAAAAAGAAATAGTTTTCTTCAAAAGAAAAGCAAAAAAACTCATAAGAATCAACATTTTTATGAGTTTTTTTATTTACTTACAATGATTTTTATCATACATTTATGTATGCATAATAAATTAAGCTTATGAAGCTAAAACTACTCAATCAAAAATTTTCTTATTTAACTTTGATTACAACTTTATTTTTAGTTGTTATTTGGAGTGATGTTTCTTTTGGGCAAACTACTTTGGTTGCTGAACTTTTTGGAAATCCAATAAATTATCAAGGCTGGGTTTCAACGGGTTCTTCAGTAACTCGTCCTGGAGAAGTTCTTTTGGTTCCAGCTTTGCCTAACCAATCTGGAGCTATATATTATGACCAACCATACAGTATTGCTAATTGTCGAAACTTCCGTGTTCGATTTAAATATTTAATGTCTGGAGGATTGCCTTTTACTCAAGATGGTATTACCAGCACAGGTGATGGATTGGCTTTTTGGTTTTTAGAGAATCCTCCTCAGGGCACCCATCCTGGTTCTGCTTTGGGAATGCCGAATACTGGTGATTCTTCATCTAACCGAGGCTTAAAGGTAGGGTTTGATGTGTTTGATAACGACTCGGCAGGAGACAATCCTTCTGTAATGGCTTATTGGGGAGGTAACTTTCAGGAGCAAAATGTAACCACAAAAGTATCTGTTCCGGATTTACGCTCTAATCAATATCAAAATGCAGAAATTATTTGGAATAATGGATTTCTAACAGTTTCTGTTAATGGGAATATAGTTATGAATCAGGTTGCATTACCTGAAAATGAAAGCGCAGGATTAATTACCCAAGGATATTTTGGATTTTCCGCCTCAACAGGACTTGCTTCTGATAATCACACCATACAAGATGTACAGATTTTTTTAGATGTTATTCCTGTAAATAATGCCTCTATGCCAGGATGTTTTACTGAAGGAGAGAACACAGGTGTGGTAAATATGACCGAGGTTGCTGTAAGAAATCAAATTGCAACATCGGGTACTTTTCGGTATTTTAATTCTTTAAGTGATGCTACTCGAAACCGAGGTAGAATACCTAATCCTGAGTCTTATATTGCTCAAGACAATGAAGTGGTTTATGTAAGGGTGGAAAATAATGAGGGGTGTTACAGTATAGCTACTTTAACGATTGATTTAATACCAGTACAGGCCATAATTGCAGAACCTCCATACCCTATTTGCGCGAGTGAACCTATTATTTTAGATGCTTCAGGCTCAACAGGGGCTAATTTAACCTATTCTTGGACAACAAATACCGGTGAAATTATTTCTGGGGGCAATACTAGTAGAGCAACTATTAAAGGGCGTGGTAATTATACTTTAACGGTAACTTCAGGGATTTGCTCAAGTGTTTACGAATTAAGAATTGGAAATAATCAAGTAAGGCCTTTAATAGAAATAATACGTCCCGAACAAATTTCCTGTGTTAATCCACGAATTACAATTGATGCTTCTGCATCAGAACAGGGACCAACCATTACTTATTTGTGGACTACAACAAATGGAAATATAGTTTCGGGAGCAAATACATTAACTCCTGTAGTAGATCGAGCTGGTATTTACAGGCTTACCGCAACTGATTCCAATCAAAATTGTTCAAATCTGGCTTCAGTAAGTGTAATAGAAAGTTCAGACATGCCTACAGCTACGTTTGTTTTGCCAGAGGTAAAAACTTGTCGGGAATTTACAGTTGTGTTGGATGGAAGCGCATCTAGTTCAGGAGCTAATTTTTCTTATGAATGGACGGCAACCGAAGGTGGGGTAATTGTTTCTGGAGGGGATACCCATACCGCAACGGTTTCTGCAGAAGGTAGGTATACATTAACAGTTACCAATACTTCTAATGGTTGTAAAGACAGTTTTAGCGAGGTGTTGGTTTCTGACAGAACTAGACCAGTTGCTCAAATTGCTGTACCAGAACTTCTTTCGTGTTCTGTTCCTTCTCTTTTATTAGATGGATTAGAATCTTCCAGAGGGGCTAATTTAGTGTATTCTTGGTCTGCCAGTAACGGTGGGGAAATTTCAGGAGACAACACAGGATTAACGTTAGAAGTTACCCAACCAGGAACTTATACCTTAAATGTGATGAATTCTGTAACAGGGTGTGATGATAGTGCTTCTGTAGAAGTTCAAGCAGATCCATCGGCTATTATTATTGATTTGCCCACTGAAATTACCTTAGCTTGTGTCGGAAATACGACTTTAGATGCTAGCGGGTCTTCTAACGATGCTGGTTTGGTTTTTTCTTGGACTACCGAAGATGGTATTATTACTGGTGCAACAAATCAATTAAGAACCACTGTTTCTCAACCAGGTATTTATCGTTTAACAATCAGCAATCCGGTATTGGGTTGTGAAAGATTTCAAGAAATAACCGTGTTGCCCGATAATAGCATTCCTGTTGTACAACCATTTTACAGATTAGAAGAATGTAGTTTAGAAAATAGAACAGGTTTCGCAACATTTAATTTGCGTTCAAAAGACGAAGAAATCAAAAATGGAAATTCTAATTGGTCAGTAAATTATTATTTAACCGATGCAGATGCTCAAAATAAACGCAATCGATTGCCCGATAATTACACAAATGTTACAAGTCCAATACAAGTAATTTATATAAGGGTAGAAAATAATGATACCCAATGTTACGCCATTTCTAACTTAGATTTAGTAATCAATCCATTGCCTAGTCCAAGAATTACCCGTCCGTTTCAGGAATGTGATGATGATGCCGATGGTTTTGCGGTTTTTGATTTTAATGAAATAACAGAAGCTATTATAGATAACGACCCTGATGTTGCCGTAACCTATCACGAAACTTTAGAAAATGCTCAAGACAATTTATTTCCGCTACCAAATGCCTTTACCAACATCACAAAAGACCGTCAAACCGTTTTTGTAAGAGCCGTAAATAATAAAACATTTTGCCCTAGAATCGTTTCTTTAGTTTTAGAAGCTTTGGCGGCGCCACAAATTAATTACGAAGTAGAAGATATTCCTAATTGTGATGAAGATGCTGATGGCTATACTTATTTTGATTTGACACTTCGCGAGCAACAAGTGTTAAAAAATACCATCCAACAAAATGTACAAGTACAGTTTTTTACCACTTTGGCAAATGCAGAATCTGGATTAAATGCGATAACAGATGTCGCTAATTTCAGAAATACAATAGCCAATAGTCAAACCATTTGGGCAAGAGCAACCAATACAGTTACGGATTGTTATAGAACCACTTTTTTTGACATAGTAGCTCATCCATTGCCTCAATTGCAGGTGTTGGATCCTGTTGAAATATGCGATAATGGAGCTAATTTAAAAGATGGTATCGCTACTTTTGATTTAACTGATACTTCTTCTGCTTTAGTAAATAATGAATTAGGATATCAAAGAAGATTTTACACCAGCCGTTTGGCAGCAGAAACTGGGGGTAATGATTTTGTAAATGAAACTGCATTTATCAATACCGTTAATCCGCAAGTGTTGTATGCACGAGTAACTAACCAAGTTACAGAATGTGTCAATTATGGTAATATTACTTTAAGAGTATTGCCCAATCCTTCCCCAGAAGCTGGTGTACTATTGGAAAGATGTGATGTCACCGATACTGGAAACGGAATAGAAATATTTGATTTAACCGAAAAAGAAGAACAAATTATTAATGAAGAAGGAGGAATCACTTTAACTTATTTTGTTTCAGATGCGGACGCTGTATTTAATCAAAATTCAATTCTTAATCCACAAACATTTCCCAATACCCAAAGAGATAATCAAACGATATACGTAAGGGCGCTCAATGAAGATACGGGTTGTTTTAGTGTAGTTCCATTGACTTTAATGGTTTATCCTTTGCCAGAATCTAATCAAATTGAAAATTTATTGGTTTGTGGAGCAGTAGGTGCTGGTAATGCCGTATTTGATTTAAGCGGACATGCCAATAGAATCTTAGTCAATTTGAATCCTTCTCAGGATTATCAAGTAACCTATTATTTGAATGAACAAGATGCTAATGATAAAATTCGTCAATTACCTGATTTGTACCGCAGTACTGGATTGGTTCAAACCATTTGGACAAGGGTAGAACATCGTGATTCGGAATGTTTTAAAACTTATTCTTTTGATTTATTAGTAGGCGAAGAGGTCGTTTTGGAACAACCCACCGCTTCTTTAACCGAATGTGGGGATTTAGTAAGTGGAATAAGAACCGCTACTTTTGATTTAACTGAATTTCAAGAAGCTATTTTAAATGGAATTAACCCGGCAGAGGTAACTATCAAATATTTTGAAACAGAATTATCAGGAGTATTGTCTAACGAAATTTTAACCCCAATTAATTATAACAATACGGCATATCCGCAAAATATATACGTACAAGTTACTCGAAATCAATTGCCTAATTGTAGTGATTACACTTCGTTTGCCTTGCAGGTCAATTTGAATCCGACGCCTGTTTTGGTTCAAGATGTCCCTTTATGTATGAATTCACAAACTAATCAAGCAGTTAATACGGTTACTTTAAATGCGGGATTACTGATGGCAACCCATGATTTTATTTGGGAGTGGAATGGTTCGGTATTGCCAAATGAAACCAGAAATACCTTGCAAGTTCAAGCTTCGGGGGATTATCAGGTAACCGCTATTCATAAAGGAACTTTGTGCCAGGCAATAGCGAATGCAACTGTTATTCCTTATTTTGAACCTCAAGCTAGTGTAAGTTATTTAACCAGTCCTTTTACAGGAAAAGGCTCCGTGGAAATTGTTTCCGAAAATCCAGATTGGTATACCTATAGTTTGGATGGGGCTGAAGTGCAAACCAGTCCGCTATTCGAAAATTTAGAAGCGGGAACACATCAAATATTGGTGACCGATATCAATGGCTGTGGTACGCAAACCTTAACGGCGGTGATTACCGATTATATGCGTTATTTTACCCCTAACGGAGATACTTATAATGACGAATGGAAAGTGTTGGGATTAGAAGAGCATCCTGAAGCCGAAGTGCATATTTTTGACAGGCACGGAAAACTAATTAAAGGAATGAGAGCCAACGAACAATGGAACGGAACCTTTAACGGATACGCTTTGCCGTCTAATGATTATTGGTTCACGGTACAATACACCGACAATGGAAAGTCAATCGTTTATAAGTCCCACTTTACCCTAAAACGTTAAATAAATCACAAAAAAGCCAAAGGCAAATCGGTTATAAAATAACTTTAACATACCGCAAAGTATTGATGTTGACACAAATACTTTGATGGTGTGTTTCTTTTTTCCTAACTTTATGCCCCAAACTTTTTTTGTATGAACATAAAATTACCCCTACAGACTGTTTTTTCTTTATTATTCGGAAGAAAACTCCTATTGCATATATTTTTCCTAACAGCTTCATTTTCTGTTTTTGGGCAGAATTTTAAGGAAGATTTTGGGAATAGCCCTATTGCAACTAACAAGTTGCCATTAGGAACTACAACAGAGTTTGGTATTATAGGTAAGGAAAATTGGAATGCTTCAGATCCTAGTGCAGGTATTCCTATTAGTAATTGTCCTATTAATCAGGGTCCAAATGACGGGGGTTATCTTATTCTTTCAAATGTTAATGCTAAGTATGATGGGCAAACTGGTTGTGCTCAACAAAATACTTTGTCTTTTCCTGGTTGGCATCAAAATTTTGTAGATCATACTACAGGTAATGGAACGGGTAATTACGTGCAATTAAATGGGGATGGTACTACGATAGGTAAAATAGCATATCAAAAAACTATAAATGTTACGGTTAATAATGAATATCAATTTTCGGCTTGGATAGCGAATGTTTTAAAGCCAGGAGCTTGCGCGGCTGGAACTGAAAAAGAAGTGAATATTGCTTTTGAAATTTATTATGGAACAAATGTAACAGGTACTCCTGCATTTAAGATAGAAAGTAAAGATATTCCAGGTTTTAATAAATTAGCACCGGCTACCACACCTGCGAAAATTACCGATTTATGGCAAGAAGCATTTATACAATTTATCCCTAAGCAGTCTCAAATAACATTAGTTTTGCGTGACAGAGGAGGGAAAGGGTGTGGTAATGATTTTGCATTGGACGATATTAGTTTTGTTACTTGTAATAACTCAACAACATCAGTAACCATTACGGGGCCTACCACAACATTATGTGCAAGCCCAACTGCAACAGCTAAATTAACGGGTTCGCCTGCAAGTAATTCGGCTGGTAATGGTGTTTGGACAAGAAAGTCAGGTACGGGTTCTATAGATGCTTCGGGTAATGTAACAGGGATGACTGCGGGCACAAGTGTTTTTACATATACTATCTTAGACGTAGATTCATGTGAAAAAGGTGGTTTTGCAGATTTTACTCTTACAGCAAGCGCATCAGCCACGCCATCATTCACTTATACAGCAACCTGTACTGGGGCAACAGCCTCTAATATTTCACCAGCAGGAGGAATATTTGCGTTAACTTCTAATCCAGATGGCGTGGCTTCGATTAACACCTCAACAGGGGTAATTACAGGTGGTACTCCAGGGGTGACTTATGCGGCTACTTATACAGTTGCACCACCTTGTGGAGGTGTGTCGGCAGCAGTGCCTGTTACAGTTTTAGCTAAAGATAATCCTGCTTTTACCCTGTCAGCTACTTGTAATTCAGCTACGGCAACTATTACAGGCACAACAGGAGGTACATTCAGTTTTACCGCACCTGCACCAACAGACGGAGCAATAATTAATGCATCGACAGGAGCGATTTCAAATGCTTTGCCGAGCACTACTTATAATGTAACTTATACAACGGCAGGTGCTTGTCCAGATTCTTCTAACCAATCAATTGCCACACTAGCGGCTCCAACAGCCCCGGCGGTTTCAAACGTAAACTATTGTATCAACGCAATAGCAGTTCCTTTAACGGCAACTCCGACAGCTGGTGGCACCTTGCGTTGGTATACTGTGCCAACAGGTGGTACAGCTAGCGCAACGGCACCCACGCCAAGTACCAACACCGCAGGGACGGTTTCTTATTATGTTTCTCAAGTACAAGGAGGATGTGAAAGCCCAAGAGCTAAAATTGATGTGATTACACAAAACATAGTTGCTGTAGTGCCACAACCTGCAACTACGGTAATAGATTGTGGGGGTAGTCCTATCACATTGAATAGTACGGGGTCAACTGCTTTGGGTGCAGGAATAACTTATCAGTGGCAACGTAATAATGCGGATTTACCAGGAGAAACGGCTGCAACATTCTCTGCTTCTTCAGCAGGATCTTATACTTTAAAAGTTTCTAATACTAATTTGACTAGTTGTGAAGATATCTCGGATCCAATTGTAATTACAGCCGATAAAAATATACCAGTAGTTTCATTTGCTAATCCACAAGTTTTAACCTGTGATAGACAATCCGTAACAATAAATGCTTCGGCTTCTACGCCACCGCCAAGCGCAACAGTTACTTATATTTGGTTGAATCCAGATAATTCTGAAAACAAAAGAGGGAACAACGCCGCCGCCGCTCAATTAAGTGTTACTCAGGCAGGGCAATATACTCTACGTATTGAAAACGCTGCTAATAGTTGTAATATTTCCAAAAAAATAACAGTAACTGAAGATAAAGTACAGCCAACTATAGTAATGGGTCAGCCTTCGGGAACTTTAACTTGCTCGGTAACCTCTGTGACAGTTTCTACAACGGGTTCTAGTGTTACAGATACTAATACGACCTATGAATATGAATGGAAGTCTAGTGCAGGTGCTGTAGTGGGTACCACAGAAACATTAACTACTTCTTCTGCGGACACTTATACTTTAAGAATTACCAATACGACTAATAAGTGTTTTGATGAAGATACTGTTACTGTGATTTCTGATGTAACTGATCCAAAAGCAGTTATTGCTGCTCCATCAATATTAACTTGTGATTCGGCTAATCAAACCGTTACCTTAAATGGAACAGCTTCTACTACAGGGCCTGATATTGTGTATCAATGGACTACCACTGATGGAAACATTCTAAGTGGAGCCAATACTAATGTTGCGGTGGTTAATCGAGCAGGAACATATAAATTAACAGTTACCGATTTAACTAAGCCAGATTGTCCTGCAGAACGTTCTGTTGTTGTAAAAGAAAACCGTGTTTTACCCACGGTCAACATCGCTATTCCGCAAGACATCACGTGCACCCGCCCGATGGTAACATTAGACGCAAGTTTAAGCAGTACAGGCGCGACGATGACGTATTTATGGACAGCGAGCAATGGTGGCGTAATCGATAGCGGCGCAGATACCAGAACCCCATTAGTAAGTTCGGGCGGACGCTACACCTTAACGATAACCAACACGGCCACAGGCTGTCCCTCTTCAGATTTTGTAGAC